>NZ_JBFAXR010000151.1:0-18690 GCF_040680895.1 Streptomyces sp. NPDC051940
GGAGCCGCCCCGCTCCGCACCGGCGCAGCGCAGCGGAGCCGACCACTGGGCGGCGCGCAGCGCCGTCCCCCCGCGCTCCGCCCGGCAAGGCCCCTTGGGGCCGCAGAATCACTTCGATCCACAACGACAACCGGCCACGAACACCCCGCCGCGCACATCGGCCACCGGCTCATCCCCCGCCGACATGGCTCCGCCACCACGAAACACCGACCGTAACGAGGCCCCACCACAACGGTCCGCCACAGGTCCGAGCCCCGAGGCCCGACGCGGGCTCGGCCCGGGCCCCGGCCGGGCGCGGACCCGGGGGCGCAAGCCCAGGCGCCGGCGTCAGGCAAGGCACACCGCAACGGGTGGTGTGTGGGTGGGGGCAACCCCGCGCCGAAGGCGCGGGCGGCGCCGGACACGGGCCGGCAACCGCCCACCCCGCAGCGCGAGACGCCCACGCCCGCACAGTGCCGCCCACCCCCCGCCTCCTGGCGCCCGCACCCACCACCCCCCAGCATGGGACCCATGCTGTTCGAGGTATGGGCCCCCAAGGCCCAGCGTATGGAGCTGGTCGTCGAAGGCCGCGCGCACGTGATGCGGCCGGCGGGGCGCGGGTGGTGGCGGGGGGACGCCGAGGCCGTCGGCGGGGTGCGGTACGGGTACCGCGTCGACGGCGGACCCGTGCGGCCCGACCCGCGGTCGCGGCGGCAGCCGGACGGCCCCGACGGGCCCAGCGCCGTCGTGGACCACGCGGCGTACGCGTGGCGGCATCCCTGGCCGGGACGGCCGCTGAACGGAGCCGTGCTGTACGAGCTGCACACCGGGACGTACACCCGCGAGGGCACCCTCGACGCCGCCGCGCAGCGGCTCCCGCACCTGGCGGCGCTCGGCGTCACCCATGTGGAGCTGATGCCGCTGTGCCCGATCCCGGGCACGCACGGATGGGGCTACGACGGCGTGTCGCTGTGGGCCGTGCACGAGCCGTACGGCGGGCCGGAGGCGCTGAAACGCTTTGTCGACACGGCGCACGGACACGGACTCGGCGTCGTCCTCGACGTGGTGCACAACCACCTCGGCCCGGACGGCAACCATCTCCCCGACTTCGGACCGTACTTCACCGACGCCCACCACACCCCCTGGGGCGCCGCCGTCAACCTGGACGGACCGGAGTCCGACGAGGTCCGCGCGTACCTGGTCGGCAGCGCCCTCGCATGGCTGCGCGACTACCGGATCGACGGCCTGCGCCTGGACGCCGTACACGCGCTGCACGACGACCGCGCGCGGCACTTCCTGGCGGAGCTGTCCGCCGCGACGGACGCCCTCGCCGGGCATCTGGGGCGGCCCCTGTTCCTGATCGCCGAGTCGGACCTCAACGACCCGCGGCTGATCACCCCCCGGGAGGCCGGCGGGTTCGGGGTGCACGCCCAGTGGAACGACGACTACCACCACGCGCTGCACACCGCGCTGACGGGCGAAGGGCACGGCTACTACGCCGACTTCGCCGCCGACCCGGGGCGCGCCCTCGCCAAGACCCTGACCGGCGGCTACTTCCACGACGGTACGTACTCCACGTTCCGCGGGCGCCGCCACGGCGCGCCGCTGGACCGCGTCCGCACCCCTGCGTACCGGCTGCTGGGCTACGCCCAGACCCACGACCAGATCGGCAACAGGGCGCTCGGCGACCGGCTGTCCGCGACCCTCTCCCCCGGCCGGCTGGCCTGCGCGGCGGCGCTCGTGCTGCTCGGCCCGTTCACACCGATGCTGTTCATGGGCGAGGAGTGGGGGGCGCGCACGCCGTGGCAGTACTTCACGGACCACACCGATCCGGAGCTGGCGGAGGCCGTACGGCGCGGACGGCGCCGGGAGTTCGCGGCGCACGGCTGGGCGGAGCACGACATCCCGGACCCGCAGGACCCCGCGACGCGGGAACGCTCCTGCCTGGACTGGTCGGAGCCGGCGAAGGGCCCGCACGACGCCCTGCTGTCCTGGCACCGGACCCTGATCGCGCTGCGGCGCTCGCAGCCCGCGTTCACGGACCCGGACCTGACCCGGGTACGGGTGGACGTCGCGGACGGGCCGGTGGTCCGCCTCGGCCGGGGGGAGTTCGAGGTGCTGGTGAACCTGGGGCCGGCGGCCGCCGGGATCCGGCTGGGCGCGGGCGTCGCCTGGGATCTCGTCGACGCCTGGGGCGACGTGGAGCCGCCGGTGCCGCCCGGCGGGACCGTGACGCTGCCCCCGGAGACGGCGGCGGTCCTGCGGAGGCTACCGCCGGACGCGTGATCCACCTAGGGTGATGATCATGCGCACTCCCAGCACTCCCAGCACCCCCCGCACCCCCCGCACCCCCCGCACCGCCGCCCGCCTGGCCGTCCTCGACCCCGACGGCTCGGTCTTCCTCTTCCGCTACCCGGCCGGGGAGATCCCCGCTTACTGGGCGATGCCCGGCGGCGGACTGGAGCCGGGCGAGTCGGCGCTGGAGGGCGTCGTACGGGAGGTCGAGGAGGAGACGGGCTGGACGGACCTGGTCCCTGGTCCGCTGCTGTGCACCTGGGAGCACGACTTCACGCGCAAGGGCGTCCCGGTGCGCCAGTCGGAGCGGATATACGTGGCGTACGGCCCGCGCCGCGAGCCCACGCCGCAGGCCGTGGCGCGCCACGGCGAGGACGACATCGTCGGCTGGCGCTGGTGGTCACCGGCGGAACTGGCCGCGGCCACGGAGGACCTGTGGCCGCCGCAGCTGCCCCAGCTGGTGGCCGCCCTGCCCGCGGAACCGGCCCGGCTGGAGCCCACGCACCTGGAGCCGGTGCGGCTCGACTAGCTGATCTTCGACGGGCACGCGTCGCGTTCGGCGAGCCCACGTCGCGTTCGACGTTCACCGGTCGGCGCACAGCGCGGCGAGGCGTTCCAGGGTGCTCGCCATCTGCGTCTGCCACCAGGCGCGCCCGCTGTCCACTTCCGCCCGTTTGTCCGCCGGCAGGCGGGAACCGTCGAAGGTCTCGGTCACCACCGTCGCCCCGGCCCCGTCCGGGAGCAGGTCGAAGATCCACCGGTGGCCCCACGAGGCTCCGGGCGCGCCGGCGTCCGGGTGCCCGCGGCCGGGTCTCGGCTCCCAGCCGATGCGGCGGTCCTGCTCGTACTCGACGACGTGGTTGTGCATCTCGTAGTCGCCGTAGCGCTCGAAGTGCATCCGCATGACGAAGACGTCCCCGACGCCCGCGACCACGGCGTCCGAGACGCCGCCGCGCAGCATCCCCGAGCCGTCGAGTTCCGGGTGCCGTCCGGGGTCGGCCAGGATCCGGAAGATGTCCCCCGCCGGGGCCTCGATGCGCCGGGACACCACCACGGGCCCGCCCGTCGTACTCGTCATCCGCACACCTTCGTCCACCGCAGACCAGGAACCTGACTCCAGCCCGGACGCTACACGGGGGGTACGACAACGCCTCGCCGGCCTCGGCCTCACCCCTCGACGGCCAGCCGCACCCCGAGCGCGACAAGCACGCCCCCGGACACCATCTCCAGCCGGCGCCGCACACCCGCGCGCGAGAGCACGCCCCGCAACCGCCGTACGAACCACACGTACAGCCCGTAGTACCCGATCTCGTACACCGCCCACAGCCCCGCCAGACCGATCATCGCGGGCATCACGGGCGCCCCCGACGGGACGAACTGCGGGAGGAACGACATCGCGAAGACCCCGGCCTTCGGGTTGGCCAGGTTCAGCAGCGCGCCGTTGCGGTACGACCGCCAGGACGACTGCCGCACCCCGCCCTCCGGTACGGCGAAGCCCCCGGCGTCCCCGCGCCGGGCGGCGCGGATGGCCTGGACGCCGAACCCCAGCAGCACCACGGCCCCGACGTAGCGCATCACGTCGTACGCCAGCTCGGACGCGGCCAGTACGGCCGTCAGTCCGAGGGCGGCGACGACACCCCAGAGGAACACCCCGGTCTCGTTCCCGAGCACGGTCATCATCCCGGCTCTCCGGCTCTGCATCGACTGCCGGATGATGAGCACGGTGGACGGCCCGGGCGCGGCGGCGACGAGCGTGCAGGCGCCGATGAACGGCAGCAGGGTGTCAGTCAGCATGGGGGACATCCTGCGACGGCACCGCCCCCCGGTGCCACCCGGTTGCATGGACAAACGGCGTCCGCCCCCGCAGCCTGTCCCTGTGGACTCGCCGCTGACCGTCTATCTGCTCCCCGCCGTCCTCGCCGTCATCATGTTCGGGCTCGGACTCGGACTGACCGTCGCCGACTTCCGGCGGATCGCGGAGTATCCGCGGGCCGTGGGGGTGGCGCTGGTGTGCCAGCTCCTGGTGCTGCCGGCGGTGTGCCTCGGGCTGGTGACCGGGTTCGGGCTCGCTCCCGAGCTGGCCGTGGGGATGATGCTGCTGGCCGCCTCGCCGGGCGGGACGATGGCCAACATCTTCAGCCATCTCTTCGGCGGGGACGTCGCGTTGAACATCACGCTCACCGCCATCAACTCCGTCGTCGCCGTCTTCACCCTGCCGCTTGTCGTCAACCTGTCCCTGGCCCACTTCATGGCGGGCACCGACGACGCGCTCGGGCTGCGCTTCGACAAGACGCTGCAGGTGTTCCTCGTCGTGCTGGTGCCCGTCGCCGCGGGCATGGTCGTACGACGGCGGCGGCCCGGGTTCGCCGAGCGCACCGAGCGCATGGTGAAGGCCACCGCCGTCGCCGTGCTCGTCGTGATCATCATCGCCGCGATCGCCGCCGAGCGGGAGAACGTGCCCGGCTATCTCGTGGACGCCGGGCTCGTCGTCTTCCTCTTCGGCGCCGTCTCGCTGGCCACCGGTTACGGCGCGACGCGTCTCGCGCGGGCCGGGCACCGGCAGTCCGTGGCGTGCTGCTTCGAGATCGGCATGCACAACACCACCCTGTCGCTGGCCATCGCGCTGTCCCCCTCGCTGCTCGACAGCACCCGGATCGCGATCCCTTCGGCGGTGTACGCGGTGCTCATGTTCGGCATGGCGCTGGCGACCGGTTTCCTGCTGCGCCGGATCGGCCGCCGGCGGTCCGGGCCGTCGCTCACCGCCGCGCCAGGTCGTCCGGCCCCAGCTCCGCGGGAGAGCGGTGACCCAGTAGTCCCAGAGTGAGGTCGAGGTCCGCCAGCAGGCTCCGCAGCACGTGCCGGACGCCGTCCTCCCCGCCGAGTGCCAGGCCGTAGGCGTACGGGCGGCCGTACAGCACCGCCTTGGCGCCGAGGGCGAGCGCCTTCAGGACGTCCGCCCCGGTGCGTACGCCGGAGTCGAAGAGGACGTCGAGGCGGTCGCCGACGGCCTCGACGACCGCCGGCAGCGCGTCGAGCGAGGCGATCGCGCCGTCCACCTGCCGTCCGCCGTGGTTGGAGACGACGACGCCCTCCACGCCCGCGTCCGCCGCTCGGCGGGCGTCGTCGGGGTGCTGGATGCCCTTGAGCACGATCGGCCCGTCCCAGTGCTCGCGCAGGAACGGCAGCCGGTCCCAGGTCTTGTCCGTACCGGTGAAGGTCGGCACCCACTTCAGCACGGCGGCGAAGACGTCGTCCTCCGGCGACTTCTCCAGCCCGGCCCGGAACGCCGGGTCGGAGAACGGGATCGCGCAGCCGACGCCGCGGATGAAGGGGAGGTAGGACTGGTCGAGGTCGTGCGGGCGCCAGGCGAGCGTCCAGGTGTCGAGGGTGACGACGAGCGCCGTGTAGCCGGACCTGCGGGCGCGGTCGAGGATGCTGACGGTGACCTCGTCGTCGTTCGGCCAGTACAGCTGGAACCAGCGCGGCCCGTCGCCGTTCGCCGCCGCCACGTCCTCGATCGTGTGGGAGGACGCCGTGGACAGGACCATCGGTACGCCGACGGCCGCCGCGGCGCGCGCGGTGGCCAGTTCGCCGTCCTCGTGCAGGATGCTCTGCACGCCGACCGGGGCGAGGAGGACGGGCGCCGCCAGCTCCTGGCCGAGGACCGTCGTACGCAGGCTCCGCTCGGTGGCGCCGGTGAGCATCCTCGGCACGAGCCGTACGCGGTCGAAGGCCTCGCGGTTCGCGCGGTCCGTGGCGCCCGAGCCGGCGGCGCCCGCGACGTACCAGTACGGCCCGTCCTCCAGCTGCTCGCGGGCGGCCGCCCCCAGTGCGGTGGGGTCGGTGGTGAAGGGGGGCGTCTGGTTGGCGAGGCCGTTGAGGTAGATCTCCGGCTGGTAGTCGGCGAACCGCTGGGTCATCGTTGGCTCCTCCCTGGGCCGGGAGACTCGGTGGGTCCTCCCTGGTCACGGTGATTCTGTGACACGGCGGCCCGTCTGGCTACCCGCTGGTACGGGGCACGCCCGGAAGCCGGACCGCTCAGCGCCCGCCGCAGAGGCGCACCGCTCACACCCCCGCCAGCTCCGCGAGCAGCCGCGCCTCCGCCATGACCTCCGCTCCCCCGTCCACGTCCCCGAGCGAGGCCGCCCACAGGGCGGTCTCCACCCGCCGTGCGACGGCCCACGCCTGGAGCCGCGCCGCGTCCTCCTCCAGCGCGTCGGCCAGCAGCGCGAACCGCTCCGCGACGACCCGGGACGGCGCGGGGTACGCGTACGGGTCGTCGATCTGCTCCAGCAGCGGGTACACGTCGTACCCCGGGTCCCCCGCCATCGGCTTGGCGTCGATGGCCAGCCACGGCCGCCGTTCCGCGGCCAGCACGTTGCCGGGGTTGAAGTCGCCGTGTACGACGGCCTGTCGGGTGGCCGACGCCGGCAGCGAGCGCAGCAGGTCCGCCCCGAGGGCGACCAGGCCCGCGTCGTAGCCCGGGCGCAGCCGCTCCATCCGCTCCTCGGCCAGGTCCGCCCACGCCGCGGTGACCTCGCCGAGCAGCGGAAGCCCGTGGCCGGCGGGCACCGGTACGCTCCCCAGCTCGCGCAGCACGCCCGCGCCGATCAGGAGCCGTTCCCCGGCCGGGAGATGGCCGGCGTCGCCCAGTTCGCCGCCGGGCGAGCAGCGCTCCAGCAGCAGCGCGAAGTCCGCCGGTTCGGCCCGCAGTACGCGCGCGGCCCCGCGCCCGTCCCACAGGCGCAGGCCCGCGGCCTCCGCCGCGGCCTCGTCGTGCGGCCAGGTCACCTTGAACACCGCGGCCGTGCCGTCCGGCAGCCGGGCGGGCGCGACCCACGAGCAGCTGCCGCCGTGGAAGGGCCGCCCCAGCCGCAGCGACCACGCGTCGCGGTACCGGTCCACGAGCGCGGGCAGGCCGGCGAGCCAGTCGCGGGCGCGGGGCTCGCGCTCGCCCAGCCCCGTGAACAGGGGCAGGTCCGGCGGGAAGAGATCGTCGTCGGTCACGCGGCCACGGTAGTGCCCGGGCGACCCGTCACCGGGCTCCGACGGCCCGCTCAGAGCACCGGCGCGTTCGGCCCGTCCGGCCGCTCCTCCCGGCCCCGGACCACGTCCCGCGCGATCCCTGCCACCGTGTCCTCCGGCAGCTGCCGGAAGCCCTCCGCGGTGAGCGTGACCAGCTGCGGGTACAGCCGCCGGGTGAGGTCCGGGCCGCCCGTCGCCGAGTCGTCCTCCGCCGCGTCGTACAGCGCCTGTACCGCCATCGTGGCGGCCTCGGTCTCGCTCATCCCGGGGCGGTAGAGCTTCTTCACCGCGCCCAGGGCGAAGACGGAGCCCGAACCGGTGGCGGCGAAGTCCCGCTCCTCGCAGCGCATCCCGTCGACGAAGTACGAGTGGATCCGGCCCTCGTCCGCATGTGTGTCGTACGCCGCGAGGACGGGGACCACCGCGAGGCCCTGCTGTGCGGCGGGCAGGTTGTCGCGGATGAGTGTGGCGAGGCGGTTGGCCTTGCCGTCGACGGAGAGGGCGACGCCCTCGACCTTCTCGTAGTGGGCCAGCTCCATCCGCAGCAGGCCGACCATCTCCTCCGCCATGCCCGTCGACCCGGCGATGCCCACGGCCGTGAACTCGTCGGCCTGGAAGACCTTCTCGTAGCGGCGGTTGGCGATCATGTTGCCCATGGTGATCCGCCGGTCGCCGGCGATCAGCGCGCCGTCGCCGTAGCGGGCGGCCACGATCGTGGTGCCGTGCGGGACGTCGAAGCCGGGCACGGGGTCGGGGTAGCGGCGGTTGGCGGGGAGCAGGTCGGGGGCGTACGAGGCGAGGAAGCCGGTGAACGACGAGCCCGGCCCGAGGAATGCGGGCGGCAGGCCGCCGGGTATGTGCTCCGCCTCCATGGTTCTCCTTCCGTCGCGCGCGTACCTGGGAGGACCTCTCGCCACCCTACCCCCGCCCCGGCCGGATCACTCCGTACGGCGGTGCGCCGCCCGGTAGTCGCGCGGGCGGATCCGTTTCAGCTCCAGGAAGCGTCGGTTGAAGTCGGACAGGTTCTGGTAGCCGCTGCGCGCGGCGACCAGCCCGAGGCTGCGCTCCGCGGGATCGAGGGCGGAACGCCCGCCGTCCGCTGTCACGCTGGCGTGTATGACCTCACGCGCAGCCCACCGCGACCCCGCCCTCGACGAGCCCTACGACCTGCCGCCGGACGCGCCCGCCGCCTTCGAGCGCGACGGTTTCGTCCATCTGCCCCGCGTCCTGGCACCCGGGACGATCGCCCGTTACGAGCCGGAGGTCACCGGCGAGGTGATCCGGCTGAACACCCAGCACCTGCCGCTGGCCGAACGCGGCACCTACGGCAAGGCGTTCCTGCAGGTGACGAACCTCTGGGAGCACAGCGAGAGGGTCCGCGCGCTGGTCTTCTCCCGCCGCCTCGCGCAGATAGCCGCCCGGCTGCTGGGCGTACGGGCGGTGCGGCTCTACCACGACCAGGCGCTGTACAAGGAGCCCGGCGGCGGTATCACCCCCTGGCACGCCGACCAGTACTACTGGCCGCTGTCCACCGACCGCTGCTGCACGGTGTGGCTGCCGCTGCAGGAGACACCCCTGGCCATGGGCCCGCTGGCCTACGCCCGGGGCAGCCACCGCTTCTCGTACGGGCGTGACCTGCCGATCAGCGACGAGTCGGAGGCGCGTCTCGCCGAGGCGCTGGCCGCGCGGCGGTTCGAGGACGTCGTGGAGCCGTTCGCCCTCGGCGACGCCGGCTTCCACCGGGGCTGGACGTTCCACCACGCCGGCCCCAACGGGGGCGCGGAGCCGCGCCGCGTGCTGACGGTGATCTACCTGGAAGCGGACATCCGGGTCGCGGAACCGGTCAACGACAACCAGGTGGCCGACCGCGCCTGGATGCCGGGCGCGGAGGTCGGAGAGGTGCCTGACACCCCGCGCAATCCGGTGCTGTACGACGCCCTCACCCCTTGACGGATCCGGCCCCGGCCCCCCGTACGAAGTGCCGCTGGAAGCAGAAGAACAGCACGGCGACGGGGACGGTGGACAGCGCGGCGGCGGCCAGTTTCAGCGGGTACTGGGAGCCGCCGCCCAGGCCGCCGGAGACGAAGCGGGCCAGACCGGTGGTGAGCGTCTCGTACTGCCCCGACTGCGTGGCGACGAGGAAGTGGGTGAACTCGTTCCACGAGCCCTGGAAGGACAGGATCGTCAGGGTGATCAGCGCGGGCCGGGCCATGGGCAGCACGACCGACCAGTAGATGCGCACGACCCCCGCCCCGTCGATCCGGGCGGCCTCCTCGACCTCCCGGGGGACCGACTCGAAGAACTGCTTCATGATGAAGATCCCGGCGGCGTCCACCAGCAGCGGGATCATCATCCCGGAGTACGTGTCGAACAGCCCGAAGGTCTTCAGCACCAGGAACTTGGGGATGAGCAGCACGATGCCGGGGACCGCCATGACCGCGAGCAGGGACGCGAACAGCAGCGCCCGTCCGGGGAAGCGCAGCCGGGCCAGCGCGTACCCGGCCATCGAGTCGAAGAGCACGCGGCCGGCCGTCACCACCACGGTGACGAACGCCGAGTTGCCGAGCCAGCGCAGGAACGGAACGCTGTCCTCGTCCTGCGCGATCCCGAACAGCCGCTGGTACGCGGCGGTGGTCGGCGTGGTGGGCCACAGGGCGAGCGGATGGGAGGCGGCCTCCGGGTCGGTCTTGAAGCTCGTCGCGATCTGGATCGCGAACGGCAGCAGGTACAGCAGCGCCAGCCCCACCACCAGCGCGCCGCCCAGCAGCCGCCAGGGCACGGAGAGCCGGCCGAGGACCGGCCGCTCGCCGCCTCGCGCAAGCCCCCGCGCGGCCGCCCGCCGCTCGGGCGGGGCGGCGAGTTCAGGGGCGGCGGTGGCGGTCATCGGGTCCTCCTCGGCGTGCCCGGGTCGCGGAGGCGCGGCACCCTCGGCCTGTCCCCGTCTCGTCGGCGCGGCCCCCTCGGCCTGTCCCCGTCGCGTTCGCGCAGCACCCACCGCTGGACGCCGGTGAGCACCAGGATCAGCGCGAAGAGGATGAACGCGATCGCCGCGCCCTGCCCGTAGTCGGCGTCGCGGAAGGCCGAGCTGTACGACAGGAACGCGGGCGTGAGCGTGGTGTTGCCGGGCTTGCCCTGCCCCATGACGTACACCATGTCGAAGACCTGCCAGCTGCCGATCAGGGCGAGGGTCAGCACGAGGAAGAGCACCGGCCGGAGCGCGGGCAGCGTGACGTGGCGCAGCAGCTGGCGCCGGTTGACGCCGTCGATGGCGGCGGCCTCCTCCAGCTCGCGCGGGACGTCCTGCAGCGCCGCCAGGAAGATCAGCATGAAGGTCCCGGACGTCGTCCAGACGGCCAGCATGATCAGGGTGCACATGGCCACCGAGGGCCCGGAGAGCCACTCCCACCAGCTGAGCCCCAGGAACTCGTGCTGGGCGAGGAACCCGCCGGGCCGGTCCGGATCGGCGAGTCCCAGCCCGCCGAGGGCCACCCACACCACGCCCCGTGAGTCCGCGAACCAGTTGGGGCCCTTGACCCCGATCCAGGACAGCAGGCTGTTCACGGCGCCGCTGCCCTGGAAGAGGAAGAGGAACACCGTCGAGACGGCGATCGAGCTGGTGACGGACGGGAAGTAGAAGGTGGTGCGGAGCAGTCCGCGGCCCCGGATCAGCCGCTGGTTGACGATCATCGCCAGGGTCAGCGACAGCACGGTCACCAGCGGTACGCCGAGCAGGACGTAGTACGCGTTGTTGCGCAGCGAGGTGGCGAGGAGCGTGCGGTCGAGGCCGTCGCGGGTCAGCAGGTCCTGGTAGTTGCCGAGCCCGACGAACCGCGCGTCGCCGCCGGTGAACGGGTTGGACTGGCCGTCCCAGTCGAGCAGGCTCACCCACAGCGCCATCAGGATCGGCAGCAGCAGGAACAGCCCGAGGACGAGGACCATGGGGCTGACGAACAGCCAGCCCCAGGCCCCCTCGCGGCCCCGGACGCCGGGAGCGCGCCGGGCGCCGCGAACGCTCACTGCCCGCTCTCCACCACCGACTGGCCGTTGCGCTGCAGATCGCCGAGGATCTTCGCCGGGTCGGCGGTCTTCAGCTTCTGCAGATCGGTGTTGAACTGGCCGAGCACCTTGTCGATGCCCTTGACCGTCACGGGCCCCTGCACCCAGTCGCCGGCGGCGCCCCAGGGCGCCTGCTCCGGGTGCTGCGCCAGATAGTCCTGGGCGGCGCTGAGCCGCGCGGGGATCGCGCCGAAGCCGTTGCCCATGGCGAGCTGCTGCGCCGGCTCGGTCAGGTGCTTGACCAGCTCGACGGCGGCGTCGCGGTGGCTGCTGTCCTGGGCCACGCCCCAGCAGTTGGTGAACGCGAGCGTGCCCTTGCCGCCGGGCCCCTCGGGCATGTCGACGACCTTGTACTTCACGTCCGGGAAGTCGTTCTTCATGGCGCCGGCCAGCCAGCTGCCCTCGATGGTCATGGCGGCCTTGCCCTTGCCGAGGGCCTCGCCGCCCCAGCCCGCGTCGACGTCGGTCATGTACTTCATCGAGCCGTCGGCCAGCATCTTCTTGACGAAGCCGAGCCCTTCGGCGTTCTGCGCGGTGTCGGCGGTCATCTTCGTCTGGTCCGGGTCGGTGATCCAGCCGCCGGCCTCCTTCATGAAGGCGCCGAGCCGCTGGTACTCGTTGGTCGTCACGAGTCCGGTCACGCCGCCCTTGGTGAGGGTGCGGGCGACGCTGTGGAGCTGGTCCCAGGTCTTCGGGAAGTCGGCGTCGGTGAGCCCGGCCGCCTGCCACAGGTCGGTGTTGACCGCGAGCGCGAGCGAGGACATGTCCTTCGGTACGCAGACCAGCTTGCCGTCGTACGTGAAGGAGCGGCGCAGCGTCTCGGAGAAGTCGTCGACGTCGTCGATCGCGTCGGTGTACGGGAAGAGGGAGCCCCCCGACGCGTAGTTGGCGAACTGGTCGGAGTTGACGTAGAAGACGTCCGGCGGCTTGCCGCCGGCGAACGCCTGGCCGAGCTGCTGGTTCATGTCCTTGGCGGTCTCGACGCGGACGGTGTTGCCGCTCTTCTTCTCGTACGCGGCGGTGGCGGCCTTCACCGCCGCGGTCTCGGCGTCGCCGGAGGTGGCGATGAGCACGGTCAGGGTCTGCTTGCCGCCCTTGTCCTGGGCGGGGCCGCTGTCGTCGTCGAAGCCGTCGGAGCAGCCGGCCGCGGTGAGCAGGGCCAGGCAGCCGGCGAGCGCCGTGAGGGTCGTCCGCTTCTTCATGAGGGTCCTCCATGGGGCGCGGCTCGGGAGGTGCGGGGTCGGGGCGGTGGCGGGGGTGCGGTGACGGGTCAGTGCGGTGGCGGGGCGGTGCTCTCGCGGATGCTGAGCGCGGGGGTGAGCAGGACGTGCGCGGGCGGGCGGGCCGGTTCGGCGATACGGCCGAGGAGCATCCGTACGCAGTCCCGGCCGACGGCGTCGAGCGGCTGGGCGACGCTGGTCAGGGCGGGGGTGAGCAGGGCGGCGGCCGGGGAGTCGTCGAAGCCCGCGACGGACACGTCGGCTCCGGGTGCGAGGCCGCGCTCGCGCAGCGCGCGGTAGCAGCCGAGGGCGAGGGTGTCGCTGGCGGCGACGACGGCGGTGGCGCCCGCGTCCAGCAGCGGACCGGCGGCGGCGCGGGCCGCGTCGAGGTCGTCCACGCACGCGGCGCGGCGCCCGCGCACGGGCAGCCCGTGCCGGCGCATGGCGCGCCGCCAGCCGGCGGCGCGGTCGTCGCCGGAGCCGGAGCCCTTCGGCCAGCCGAGGAACGCGATCCGGGCGTGGCCGAGTCCGACGAGGTGGTCCGTCAGCGCCTCGGTGCCGGCGGCGCCGTCCACGTCCACCCAGTCGCCGGTCTCCCGGCCGGACCACACCCGGCCGAACGCGGCGAACGGGATGCCCTGCTTCTCCAGCCACACCTGGCGCGGATCGCCGCGGAAGGTGCCGCTGAGCACGAACCCGTCGACGCTGTAGGTGTCCAGCAGCTCCTGGTACGCGTCCAGCATCCGCTGGGGTACGTCGCGCGTCCCGGGGCCGTCGGGGACGGGACCGGGACCGGGCTCCGGCCCGGGCTCCGGCTCTGGCTCCGCGAACAGCAGGATGCGGTGGCCCGCGGCGTCCGCCGTCTGCGACAGGGCGTGCAGGAAGTGGTCGAGGACGGGCGTCGGCGTGCCGGGGGCGGTGGGCCGGATGCCGTAGCCGATCAGCTTGCTGGAGCGGGTGCGCAGTTGCTGCGCCGCCCGGTGCGGGCGGTAGCCCATCGCGTCGATGGCCTGCCGCACCCGCCGCAGCGTGTCGGGGCGCAGCAGCTCGGGCGCGTTGATGGCGTTGGAGACGGTCTGCGGGGAGACCCCCGCGCGGCGCGCGACCATGGCCAGCGTGACGCCGCCCGGTCTGCCCGACGCCTTGCCGCCGCTGTCGGCCATCGGCGCGCTCCCCTCCTCCGCTTCGCGTCCTGTGTCCGTCAATTGGAGCGATCCATAGGCGTTGTTACGGATCTGAAGTGCAACTACAGTCTTTGGAACGCTCCAATGCCCACGAGATTGGTACCCGGACGCATGAGTGTCAAGACCCGCGACGGCATCGACGAGCCCGAACCGGAAGGGACTTCGGCCCCGGGGCTGCAGCCCTTCCTGCACGACGCCTGCATCACGCTGTACGCCCCCGCCTTCACCGTCTCCCGCCCGGACGGGCAGCTCACCGGAACCGGGGCAGACGGCTTCTACCACGGTGAACGGCGGGCGCTGGCACGGCTGGAGGTCGCCGTGGACGGCGTCGTCCTGGCTCCCGTGGGCGGGGGCGTCCAGGGGGCGGACCGGGCCGTGTTCCGGTCGGTGCCGCGCGGGGTGGCGGAATCGACGGCGGATCCGGCGGTGGTGCTGGTGCGGCGGCGCTCGATGGCCCCGGGCCGGCTCACGGAGACCCTGGAACTCACCAACTCCGGTCGGCTGCCCGCCCGGTTCGGGCTCACGGTGACGGCGGGGACGGACCTGGCGGCGATGGAGCAGGTGAAGGGCGGCCGCTCCGGCAGGCTGGTCGTGCCGGTCGCGGAGCCGGACGGCCTCGTGTGGCGGCGGGGCGCGCACGAGGTACGGCTGACCGCCGCGCCCTCGCCCGCCCGGACCGACGCCGGCCGGGGCGTGCTGGCGTACGACGTCGCACTGCCGCCCGGCGGCAGCTGGCGGGCCGAACTCGTCTGCACGGCCGGCGACTCGGCGGACGTGCCCTTCCCCGCACCCCGGCCCGGCACCCCGGCGCCCTGGCACCGGCCCGCGGTGCGCAGCGCCGACCGGGCGCTGGACCGCTGGCTGCGGCAGTCCCACGCCGATCTCGAACGGCTGCTGCTCGCCGACCCCGAGCGGCCCGGGGAGCTGTTCCTGGCGGCCGGCGCCCCCTGGTTCGCCACCCTCTTCGGCCGGGACTCGCTCTGGTCGGCGCGGATGCTGCTGCCGCTGGGGACGTCCCTGGCCGCCTCCACGCTGGGCGTGCTGGCCCGCCGCCAGGGCACCGCGGTGGACCCCCTGACCCAGGAGGAGCCCGGCAAGATCCTGCACGAGGTGCGCCGCCCGGACGCCACCGGACTGCCCCCGCTGTACTACGGGACGGTCGACGCCACCCCGCTGTGGGTGGTCCTGCTGCACGACGCCTGGCGCTGGGGGCTCGATCCGGCACGGGTGGAGGAGCTGCTGTCGCACGCCGAGGCGGCGCTGGAGTGGATGGCGCGGTACGGGGACGCGGACGGCGACGGGTTCCTGGAGTACCTCGACCGCTCCGGCAAGGGCCTGGCCAACCAGGGCTGGAAGGACTCGGGCGACGCCATCAGGTTCCGCGACGGCTCCCTCGCCGCGGCCCCGCTGGCGCTGTGCGAGGTGCAGGCGTACGCGTACGAGGCTGCCGTCGGCGGCGCGGCGCTGCTGCGGGCGTTCGGCCGGCCGGGCGCGGACCGCTGGGAGGAGTGGGCGGCGCGGCTCGGCGACCGGTTCCGGGAGGCGTTCTGGGTGGAGGACGACGCCGGCCCCTATCCGGCCGTGGCGCTCGACGGCGACAAACGGCCGGTGGACTCCGTCACCTCCGCGTTCGGACAGCTGCTGGGTACGGGCCTGCTGAACGGGGAGGAGAGCGCGCTGCTCGCCAAGCGGCTGGCGGCACCCGATCTGGACTCCGGCTTCGGTCTGCGCACGCTGAGCAGCCACGCGGCGGGCTACAACCCGCTCGGCTACCACATCGGTTCCGTCTGGCCGCACGACACGGCCATCGCCGTGTACGGGCTGGCCCGGGCCGGTTTCGCCGATACGGCGGCCGCCCTGGCCGGCGGGCTCGTACGGGCGGCGGACGCCTTCGACGCGCGGCTGCCCGAGCTGTACGCCGGCTACGGCGCGCGCGACGGGGGGCGCCCGGTGCCGTATCCGGCGGCCTGCCGCCCGCAGGCGTGGGCGGCGGCCTCGTCGGTGCTGGTGCTGCAGTCCCTGCTGGGGCTGGCCGCCGATGTGCCGGGCGGCACGGTGCGGGTGGCGCCCGCGGCGAGCGGGGAGTTCCGTCCGCTGCGGGCCGGCGGGCTCCGGGTGGCGGGCGGGGCGCTGGACGTCGCCGTGGCGGCGGACGGGACGGTGGAGGTGTCGGCGCCGGAGGGGATCAGGGTGGTGACCGGGTGACGGCGGGCACCTCGGGCCGGGCGGGGCGGGTCAGCCGTCCGGTTTCGGGGCGGGGCAGCCGACCCGTTTCGGGACGGGTCAGCCGTCCCGTTTGCCCTCGGCCTGCTCCGCGAGCCGCTCCAGCAGGTCCTGGAAGTCGGCGCCGACGGTGACCGTGAGGGTGCCGTCGTCCAGCTCGCTGAGCTGGGTGAGCTCCCCGTCGCGCCACCAGAACAGGTGGGGGCTCACCGGCCCGACCGCGTCCTCGTGGCCGGCCGCGGCGTACCGCGCCATCCCGCCGAGGCTCGCGAGCACGCCGATGTCCTCGATCGGATGGAACACCAGCTGGTGCCGGAAGGGCATGGCCACCAGCGCGCCGTCCGGGCCGAGCGGGCGGCCAGTGATCTGCTCGACCAGCGCGTCGAGCACCAGCACCCGGCTGGCGGTGAAGAACGAGTCGCCCATCACCACATGGAACCGCTGTCCGTCGGACTGCTCGACGGCCTCGTGGCCCTCGACGGGAAGGGCGCGCAGATTGCGGAACGCCCGCGTCCACAGGTCGTCCATCCGGCCGAGGGGGGTCAGCGCGTCGTCGCCCAGCAGCATCACGCTCTCCGGCAGGTCGAGCGCCAGCACCTCGCACAGTCCGGGGGCGAGCGGGCGGGCGTAGCCGAAGTTGGCGCGGTCGATCAGGTCGGCGTCCACGATCCGCGGGTAGATCCGGGCGCGCAGCTGCTCGGGGCGCATCGTGTCCAGCGCGGACGGTCCGTCGAGGGTGCGCAGCAGTACGGAGATGTGCCGCCGGACGAGCTGCGGCCAGACCCGCTGCCCCCGGCTGTCGTGATGGCAGGTGGCCGCGAGGTTGCTCAGCCCGAACTGCCGGCCGCTGTCGTCCGTGGCGTGGTCGGCGTAGAGCGACACCTCCAGCCCGTGTTCGGCGAACGCCTCGCGGACGGAGCGCCGGAACAGCGCGCCCTCGCCCTCGGAGAAGTACTCGAACGCCGTGTCACGCGGCGCCTCTTCGCCGTCCCGGCGCCGTCCCCCGGCCCGTCGGAATCTCCCCATGGCGCTCCCCCTCCCACGCGCGATCTTCCGGCTCCGATCCTACCCGCGGGGTCGGACACCTATCCGCGCGCACCGCCCCGGGGTGGGCCCGGGGCGGTGGGTTCGCGCATCGCCCGCCGTCCGGGGCGGCGGGCGTCGCTCACCCGTTGTCGCGGGCCCGCAGGAACGTCTCGAGTCCGGCCAGGTCGTCCGTGTTGAGGTGGTCGACGTCCGCGGCCAGCAGCTCCTGCCAGAGCGCGTCGCGAGCCGCGCCCAGCAGGTCGGGCGTGGCCCAGAACCGGACCCGCTGGCCGCGCGAGTGGGCGAACGCGATGATCGAGCGGAGCCTCTCACGCTCCGCCGCCGGCATCTCACCGACGCCCTGCCAGGTGAAGAAGCTGTTCCAGTTGCCGCTCACCAGGGGGATGAAGGAGGCCGGGACGGAGGTCGCGAGGTCGTCGTAGCGCCCGTCGTAGAAGGCGTACCGGACCTGCTCCGCCTCCATAGGCACCCGCGCCGCCCGGTCGCCGGAGATGACGGCGGTCACGGCGCGCGGGTGGACGCGGCCGTCGACGGCGTAGCTGAACAGGCCGCGGTAGCGCCGCAGCACGCGCGACAGTTCGCGGTACGTGGCGTCGCCCAGGTCCTTGATGTCGATGAGCAGCTGCACCGACTGCCGGTGTCCGGCGTAGACGCTGCCCCGGTTGGCGGCGACGCGGCGCGCGAGCGGGTCGAGGTAGAGGGCCTCGAGGGTGCGGGCCGGGTCGAGGGTGGCCTCCTCATGGGCGACGAGCAGCTTGCCGTCGCGCAGGAAGATGTCCGCCTCGACGGAGGTGAAGCCGTGCGAGAGGGCGTCGTGCAGCGGCCGCTCGTGCAGATAGTCGTTGTGCGCGTGGGCGCGGCGCAGTGGGGTGGCGCCGTTCGCACGGGCGGCGGTGGCGGGCAGCGCGAGGCCGCCGGCGACGGCGGCGGTGAAGGTGGCGACGGCCTGGCGGCGGGTGGGACGGTACACGGGTTCCTCCCCTGGTTCGGCGTGCGGGCCTGGCGGACGATCAGGGTGGCGATCGTTGAGGGCCAGCCATGAGCATGACCCTCCTGTCGCACAAATAACGGAAGCCCGCCCGAAGTTCCAGATCCGGTCACCGGCCGTTTCCCGGACCACGGCTGATAGAACGGCGGTATGAAGATCCGTGAAGGAGGACCCGCCGACGCGGCGGTGATGATCGAACTCTTCGACGGCGCGGTGCGCTGGCTCACGCGGGAGGGGCGCACCGGCCAGTGGGGCACCGAGCCGGCGACCGGCAATCCGGCACGGACGGCGCACTACGAGGAGTACGCCAACGACCCCGCCATGGTGGTGCGGGTGGCGGAGACGGACGACGGTCGGGCGGTGGGCGTGGCGGTGCTGGCCGCGGAGCCCTCGTCGTACGTGCCGACCGCCGGCGAACCGGAGCTGTTCCTGCGGCTGCTGCTGACCGACCGCGCGCTGAAGGGCAGCGGGATCGGCGCGGCGCTGGTCGAGGACGCGTGCGCGCAGGCCGTGCGGCGCGGTGTGTCACTGCTGCGGGTGGACTGCTACGCGGGGGACGACCGGGCGCTGGTCGCGCACCCACCACTGCAGGAGGTCGTTGCCGCTCACGTCCACCTTGTCGCCCAGGGAGACGAACGACGACACGCCGATCCCCAGCCGGCTCAGTCCGCCG
>NZ_JBFAXR010000152.1:0-18505 GCF_040680895.1 Streptomyces sp. NPDC051940
CCCAGATCGTCAGCGCCCTGCGGCCCTTGACGCTGAACCACAGAGGATCGTCGCCGACGACGGGCCGGGCGAGGTGCTTCGGCAGGGCCCGCAGGTAGCGGTCGAGGCACAGCGCCGTCGCGCGGCCGAACGGCAGGGGCCTCTCCTTGTCGCCCTTGCCGATGACGTACAGCACGTTGATGCCGAGGTCGAGTTTGTCCTGCGTCCGCTCGGTCACCTCCGACAGGCGCCCCCCGGTGTCGAGGAACATCATCAGCAGGGCCTTGTCGCGGCGGTCCTGGAACGTCCGGCCCTTGCACGTGTCGAACAGCTTCTTCAGTGCGTCGTCCGGGATCACGGGCACGATGACCTCTCCGGTCTCCGGCGGCTTCATCGTGCGCATGGGGGAGCGGAGCATCTCCTCCTCCTCGACGAGCCACCGGAAGAACGTCTTCAGGCTGCGGAAGTGCTGGTGCGCGTTCCCCGCGGACGTCCGGTCACGGATGCCGATGATGTGCGCCTCGACGTGCTCGCGGTGGATACCGCGCTCGCCCTCCAGCTCGGCCGGCGCCGGGCGGCCGTCCTCGTGCTCGGGGGAGTAGGCGAGGAGGAAGTCTCGGAAGCCCTCGACCGCGCGGCGGTAGATCCGGATTGTGTTCGGGGAGCAGTTGCGGGCCGAGAGGGAGCGCACCCATGAGGTGGCGAGGGGCGCGAGGTCGTACGGCGTCGGGTCGTCGAGAGCGGCTGTGGGCATGGGGCCTCCCGAGCGTGTTCGTGTTCGCGTACACAGACAGTGACATCCTGCGGGGTGTCCTGTCTCGCGGTTGGGGTGCGAATCCACGCTATCGAGGGGAAGAGCGCTTGGTGTGTGACCGCTACGCTTACGGGCCAATCCGGCGACCGGGGCGATTGTGGCTGGTCAAGTGGTGTTTGCGCCCGCGGCAGGACTCGAACCTGCGGCCAAGCGCTTAGAAGGCGCCTGCTCTATCCACTGAGCTACGCGGGCCGGTGTGTGGCATGTGGTGCGGCCGGGCTCTGTGGATCCGGGACCTTGCCGGGACAAGGATAAAGGTCCTGTGAGCTCGACCGTACAACGCTTCACCGCTGGGGGCGCCTGTGGAGGTTCGGTGAAGCGTCCTGATAATCGCAGGTGGGCCTGATCCGCGCATCGCTTTTCTCCCGCCGCTACTGCTGTGTTGTGCAGTCGTTACCGGTGGGCGATCCGGGGGCCGGGATGCGGCGGGGCCCGGTGGGGTGCGGGGCGGGGGCGGGGTGATCCGTCGGTGATATGTGCGGGTGGGGCGGGGTCGGGTCGCCGCGGGCTCGCGCATCCGTGGGGCGCTTGGCGCGCGCACGCGTCATATCCTTCCAAAATTCACCAAAATTGGGCATTCTGCGCATGTGGTGTCCTTGGAGGTACGGCCGGAAATGCTGAGCGCTCTCACCGAGCTGCGGGAGCGCGTCGCCGCCGCGCGGTTCCCGCTGCCCCTTGCGGGGGCGGCGAGGGCCGGACGCGGGCAGGCTGAGCTACTGGCGCAGCTCGACGACTATCTGGTGCCCCGGCTGCAGAGCCCTGACGCCCCCCTGCTCGCCGTGGTCGGCGGATCCACCGGCGCCGGCAAGTCCACGCTCGTCAACTCCCTGGTCGGGCGGCGCGTCAGCGAGGCCGGCGTGCTGCGGCCCACGACCCGGCTGCCGGTGCTGGTCTGCCATCCCGAGGACCGGGAGTGGTTCGAGGACGACCGGATCCTGCCCGGCTTCACCCGGGTCTTCGCCACCGTGGGCGAGGAGGAGGCCGAGGAGGAGGAGCGCCGGGACGGCGGCGGGCGCTGTCTGCGCGTCGAGACCGACCCCGGCCTGCCCCACGGGCTCGCCCTGCTGGACGCCCCCGACATCGACTCCGCGGTCCGGGGCAACCGGGAGATCGCCGCCGAGCTGATCTGCGCCGCCGATGTGTGGGTGCTGGTCACCAGCGCCTCCCGGTACGCCGACGCGCTGCCGTGGAACCTGCTGCGCAGCGCCAAGGACCTCGACGTATCGCTGGTCACCGTCCTGGACCGGGTGCCGCACCAGGTCGCGAGCGAGCTGTCCCGGCAGTACGCGGCGCTCCTGCACCGCGGCGGGCTCGGGAACACCCCCCGCTTCACCATTCCGGAGCTGCCCGAGTCCGCCGGCGGTACGAGCGGACTGCTGCCCGCCTCCGCCGTACGGGAGCTGCGTGACTGGCTCGCCCACCGGGCGCAGGACCCCGCCGCCCGGGTTCTGGCCGCCCGGCGCACCGCCCGCGGCGCCCTCGCGTCGCTGCGCAAGCGGCTGCCCGCCCTGGCGTCCGCTTCCGCCGCGCAACTGGCCGCCGCTCTCCGTATCGCGCAGCGCGTCGATACCGCGTACGACGAGGCGATCGAGCGCGTGCAAAGGGAGGTCGCCGAAGGTGCCGTCCTTTCCGGCGACGCACTTGCGCTCTGGGAGAGCCGGCCGGGGGACGACGGCGAGTTCCTCGACGCGGTCGCCGTCGGGCTCGCCGCCCTGCTGCACTGCGCGGTCGCCGCCGCCGACGAGCGGGCCGCCGCCGATCTGCGGCGTGAGCAGGCGGCCGTCGCCGCCGGACTCGACCGCAGGCCCGACGAACCCGAGGACCCTCTGCAGCGGATCGGGCTCGCCGCCCGGCGCTGGCGGCGGTGCCTGGAGGAGCTCGCGGACGAGGCCGTACGGGAGAGCGAGCGGGCCGCCGACTCCGATGCCGAGGAGGCCGCCGCCCTGATGGCCGTAATCCTGCTCGGCGGAGAGAAGCGCGCACGGCCCGCGGCGCAGGCGCTCGGGGCGCTGCTGGGCGCCGAGGGTGCGCGCGCCTACTACGACCGTGCGCGGCACCTGCTCATCGCGTACCTCGACCGCGTACTCGAGGACGAGCGGACGCGGCGGCTGGCGCCCGTCGACGCACTGCAGGCCGCGCCGGACCAGCAGGTGGAACTGATCGCCGCACTGTCCGTACTGGAGAAGCTGAGGGAGAAGCGGTGATGTGGGACGACGGGCTGATCGCGCGCCGCGCGGCCGAGCACGAGGACAACGCCGCCATGGCGCAGGGCGTCCGGCTGGACGACGACCCGTGGCTCGCCGCGCAGGCGTGGCAGGAGCCGCTGGAACTGACGTCCGCCGCCGAGGTGGACGCGACGCCCCCCGGGCCGCGCGCGGCGGAGGACGCCGACCGCCTCGACTGGGAGCCCACCGGGCGGCACCAGGTGTCCGGCCCGTTGCGCGGCCGGCTGGAGGCCCTGCGTGAGCTGGTGGGGCTGTCCCGTACGAGGCTGGACGGGCGGATGCTCGCCGAGGCGGGACGGGTGCTCGACGAGGCCGCCGCCCGTCAGCGGCTCTCCCTCGACCACACCGTCGTCGCCATCGCCGGAACCACCGGCAGCGGCAAGTCCTCCCTCTTCAACGCGCTCGCCGGCTGCACCCTCGCCGAGGTCGGCCCCCGCCGGCCCACCACGGAGGAGACCGGCGCCTGCGCCTGGCGCGGACCGCACGACGACGCGCCGCTGCAGCTGCTGGAACGGCTCGGGCTGCCCGCCCGCGCGCCGCGTCCGCAGCGCGACGACCTGGGGCTGCGCGGTCTCGTCCTGCTCGACCTGCCCGACTTCGACTCGGCCGTCGAGGAGCACCGCGCGGAGGTGGAGAAGCTGCTCGGCCGGGTCGACGCGGTGATCTGGGTCGTCGATCCGGAGAAGTACGCGGACGCGGTGCTGCACGAGCGGTATCTGCGGCCCCTCGCGCGGTACGCCGAGGTCACCTTCGTCGTACTGAACCAGGCCGACCGGCTGCCCGGAGAGGCGTGCGACCAGGTTCTCGACGATCTGCGGCGGCTGCTCGACGAGGACGGCCTCGCCCTCGGCGAGCACGGCGAACCCGGTGCGATCGTGCTCGCGGTGTCCTCCCAGACCGGCGAGGGGATCGAGGAGCTGCGGTCGGAGCTGGTCACCCTGGTCGGGGAGCGCAGCGCGGCCGAGCGGCGGCTGGCCGCCGATCTGGACGGGGCGGTGGCCCGGCTGGAACCCGTGTACATGTCGGAGGGCCCGGCGGGGCTGAGCGGGCCCGCGCGGGAGGAGTTCGAGGACCGGCTCGCCGAGGCCGTGGGCGCGCGCGCCGCCGGGGTCGCGTCGGAGCGGCGGTGGCAGCAGGAGGCCGAGCGGGCGTACGGGTCGTGCTGGGGGCAGCTGTGGGGCTGGTACCAGATGCGGCAGGCGGAGGCCGTGGTGGCCGGGGCCGATCCGGGGGCGGCGCTGGTGGGGGCGCGGCTGGCGGGGGTTGTGGCGGGGCTGCGGGAGGACGGCGGTACGGGCGGACTCGAGGGCGATGCCGGCGGCGGGCCCGGGGGCGATGCGGTGAGCGAACCCGGGGGTGGTGCGGCGGGCGAAACCGGGGACGATGCGGCGGACGAATCCGCGGACCGCGGGGCTGCGCGTCGTAAGGACAAGGCGGCCAGGAAGGACGCCGCCCGCAAGGCGAAGGCGGTGGCGCGCGCCAAGGCCGCCAGGAAGGCGAAGGCGCGCCGGGCGGGGAGCGTTGCGGGCAAGGGCGTCGAGGAGCGGGGCGCGGCGGCCGTCGCCGCGTCGCGGCCCGTCGTCGAGCAGGCCGTACGGTCCCTTGCCAGGACCGCGGCCGCGGGCCTTCCCAACCCCTGGGCGCAGGCGGTGCACGAGGCCGCGGCGCGGGGGACGGACGGTCTGGCGGAGGAGCTGGAGGGCGCGGCCGGGACGGTCGGGGCCGGGCACGCGCTGGAGCGGCCGCGGTGGTGGTCGGTGGTGGGGGCGGTGCAGAACGCGCTGTTCATGCTGCAGATGCTGTGCCTGCTGTGGCTGGTGTGCGCCGCGGTCGGAGTCGCCCATGTCTCCTGGCAGATGCTGCTCGGCTTCGCCCTCGTGTGTACGGGGAGCGGGCCGCTCACGGCGATCGTGTGCAAACTCGCGGCGCGGGGGCCGGCCCGTCGGTACGGGCAGGACACCGAGCGGCGCCTGCGCGAGGCGGCGGCCGGGTGCGGGCGGGCGCGGGTGCTGGAGCCGGTCGCGGCGGAGCTGCTGCGGTACAAGGAGGTGCGGGAGCAGTACGCGGTGGCTGCGGGCGGGGTGGCGCGGGTCTGAACCCTCGGGTGCGGCGTGGCTTTGAGGCTCGGGTCTGAGCCCTCGGGCGCGGCGTGGCTTTCAGGCGCGGGTCTGATCCGACCGGGTTTCACCCCTGCGGGTGAGCGAGTTGTGCACAGCGGGGCCGTCCTCCACAGGGGGTCGAGGACGGCCGCGCGGCGCGGAAACATGGGACGCGCAACGCCGACTACGGGGGAGGAGCCCGCAGATGTACAACACAGTGGTGACGGTGGTGGGGAACGTGGCGACCGCGCCCGACTTCCGTATCTCGCAGAACGGCACGCCGGCGGTCAGGTTCCGGCTGGCGTCGACGGAACGGCGGTTCGACCAGGCGGCCAACACCTGGGTGGACGGGCAGACGAGCTTCTACACGGTGTGGGCGTACCGCGCGCTCGCGGAGCACGTCGCCTCGTCGCTCTCGGTCGGTGACCCGGTGATCCTGCAGGGGAGGCTGCGCGTCCGGGACTGGGAGCACGAGGGGAAGCAGTACGCCGACACCCAGATCGACGCGTCCGCGATCGGACACGATCTGGCCCGGGGGACCTCGGCGTTCCACCGGGCGGCGCGGGGGAAGTCCCCGGACGAAGCGGCGCGTGAGGACGCCGAGCGCAGCGGCGAGCCGGCGCTGAGCGGGGCGGCCGGGTAGCGGCGGGGTGCGGGCGGCCGGGTAAGGGGCTGGGCGCGGGCGGCGGGGTAAGTGCGGGGCGCGGGGCGGGGGTTCCGTTCGGCCGGTTACGCCCGTTATCCGAGTGGCGCGGTGTAACGATTCCGTTCGGATCGACCGAACAGCCGGGGCAATTGGGATCCATGGGACGGGCCCTTCCCTAGGATTCCCGGATCGTCACGGCTGACCAACCGTGATCGCCACGGCTGACCAACCGTGAACCATTCGCTGGCGGGATCCCCCACGGACCAACCCGCCGGGAGGGGAATAAGTAAATGAACTCTGTACGTGGGCCGCGCCATGCCCTGCGGCCCGTCCGACTCACCGCGGCGCTGCTCGCCGCGGGCCTGATCGGCGCCGGCGCGATAGCCACCGCCGGGCCCGTCGCGGCCCAGGACTCTCCGCCCGCCACCGCGGGCGGGGCCACGGCCACCCTCGGCGGGCTCAAGGTCGCCGACAAGGCCGTGCTGCACAACGACGACGGTTCCACCGACGAACTCGGCGCCGGGCTCTTCGAGATGGACGTCGACGGCGGCACGACGCTGCAGACCTACTGCATCGACTTCGGCCACCCGACCCAGCGTCAGGCCAAGTACCAGGAAGTGCCCTGGGCGGAGTCCTCGCTGCACAACAACCCGGACGCGGGCAAGATCCGCTGGATCCTGCAGAACTCGTACCCGCAGGTCAAGGACCTCGCCGCGCTGGCGGGCAAGGCCGGTGCGGGAACGCTGAGCGAGCAGACCGCCGCGGCCGGCACCCAGGTGGCGATCTGGCGCTACTCGGACAAGGTGAACATCGAGGCCAAGGACCCGGCCGCGGAGAAGCTCGCCGACTACCTCTACGACAGCGCGCAGAGCACGGAGGAGCCCAAGGCGTCCCTGCGGCTGGACCCCGCGGCGGTCTCCGGCAAGTCCGGCGAGAAGCTCGGGCCGGTCACGGTGCACACCGACGCCGAGAGCGCGACGGTCTCCGTCTCCGCCGAGGGTGAGGCCGCCGGCGTCAAGGCCGTCGGCAAGGACGGCAGCCCGGTGACCAGCGTCACCGACGGTGCGGAGGTGTACCTCGACGTTCCGGCCGGGACGCCCGACGGGTCGGCGGCGCTGACCGCGCAGGCGACCACCACGGTGCCGGTGGGGCGGGCGTTCACGGGCATCGGCGAGTTCGCCAAGAGCCAGGTGCAGATCCTGGCCGGCTCCGAGCCGTCCACGGTGACGGCCCAGGCCGCGGCCACGTGGGCGAAGAAGGGGCCGATCCCGGCGGTCAGCGCGCAGAAGAACTGCGCCGAAGGCGGGGTCGACGTGACGGCCACGAACGAGGGTGACGAGTCGTTCCCGTTCGAGCTGGCGGGTGAGAAGTACGAGGTGCTGCCGGGTGAGTCCCGGACGGTGACCGTGCCGGTCGAGGAGGACCAGGCGTACAAGATCACGATCACCGGGCCGAACGGCTTCGAGAAGGTCTTCGAGGGCGTTCTGGACTGCGAGACCACGCCGTCCACGCCCACGCCGTCCGGCGAGCCCTCGCCGGCCTCGGCCGGCGGCTCCGACGGTGACCTCGCGAACACGGGTGGCAGCAGTGCCACGCCGTGGATCGCGGGGGTCGCGGTGGCGCTCGTCGTCGCCGGCGGGGCGACGGTGTTCCTCGTCCGGCGGAGGTCCGCGGGCGCGTGATCGCGGCGTTTCGTCCGGCGGGTGACCGCCGGGTGTGACCGTGGCGCCTTCCCTTGAGCCCGCTGGGCCCGGGGGAGGGCGTCGGCAGACCGTGAGGGGCCGGGTCCTGGCGGGGATCCGGCTCCTTGCGCAGGGGGTCGGGGGGTGTTGCCTCTCGGCCCCCGCGCGTTTGCCGGGCGCGGGCCGTTGCGGTGTGCGCGGGGGGCGTGGGCGTCGAACGGTCGCGTTGCGCTGCGGGGGCTTCGCCCCCCGGGCCCCTTTGCGGGCTGCGCCTGCGTCGCGCCTGCGCCCGCGTCGCGCCTGCGCCCGCGTCGCGCCTGCGCCTGCGCCTGCGTCGCGCCTGCGCCCGCGTCGCGCCTGCGGCGCTCGTCCTCAGACGCCGGACGGGCTGGATCGGTGCCGGTCGCGTGGGTTCTCGCAGGTGTCGTGACCAGCACGTCCGGATACCCCCGGGGGCATTTGCGTTTTCTTCGCGATCCCCCTACGGTGGTGGTCAGATACCCCCCTGGGTATGAGTGGACGCATCGGATGCGCCTCCGGTCCGGGAGGGTCTCTTCATGCACTCCCATATACCCTAGGGGGTATTTCGATGAACCTCCACTTCGCCCAGTACTACCTGGACTGCCTCTCCCAGGCCTCCTACCTGATCGCCGACCGGTCCACCGGGCGCGCCGTCGTGGTCGACCCGCGGCGGGACGTCTCGGAGTACCTGGCCGACGCGGAGGCCGGCGGATTCGTCATCGAGGGTGTGATCAACACCCACTTCCACGCCGACTTCCTCGCCGGGCATCTCGAACTCGCCGCCCGCACCGACGCCTGGATCGGGTACGGACGGCGAGCCGAGACCGAGTACCCCATCCGCCGCCTCGCACACGGGGAGCGCATCAGCCTCGGCAGCGTCACCCTGGAGATCCTCGAGACCCCCGGTCACACCCCGGAGTCGATCAGCGTGCTCGTGCACACGGGCGACGACGTTCCGTACGGCGTGCTCACCGGTGACGCCCTCTTCATCGGCGACGTCGGCCGGCCCGATCTGCTCGCCTCCGTGGGAGTCACCGCCGACGAGCTCGGCCGGATGCTCCACCGCAGCGTGCAGCACACCCTCATGGGGCTGCCCGACGAGGTGCGCGTCTTTCCCGGTCACGGGGCCGGTTCGGCCTGCGGGAAGAACCTGTCCACCGAGCGGCAGTCCACCATCGGCGAGCAGCGGCGTACGAACTACGCCTGCGCGCCCATGTCCGAGGACGACTTCGTCGCCCTGGTCACCGCCGACCAGTCCGCCGCTCCCGGCTACTTCGGCTACGACGCCGAGCTCAACCGCCGCCACCACGCCCTGTACGACGAGGGAGCGGCACCCGCGGCGCTGGCCGCGGAGGACTTCCTGGCCCGCCGCGCGGCCGGGGCCGTCGTCGTGGACGCCCGCGACCCGCAGGAGTTCGCCGCCGGGCATCTGCGCGCGGCGCTCAACGTACCGCTGGACGGCCGCTTCGCCGAGCAGGCGGGGACCGTCCTGCGCCCCGGCCAGGAGGTGCTGGTCGTGGCCCCCGAGGGCCGGGCCGCCGAGGTCGCCACGCGGCTGGCCCGCGTCGGCTTCGACGGTACGGCGGGTCATCTGCCGGACGCCGAGGCGGTGTTCGCGGCGCACCCGCACGAGACGGCCCGCGCGAGCCGGGTCACCGCCGCGCGCCTGCGCGGCGCGCTCGACGGCGGGGAGCCGCCGGTCGTCATCGACGTCCGGGAGGCCGGGGAGCGGGCGGGCGGCGCGATCGCCGGTTCGCTGCACATTCCGCTGCCGGAGCTGCCGGCGCGCCTGGCCGAGATCCCCCGCGAGCGTCCGGTCGTCCTGCACTGCGCGGGCGGCCACCGCTCCTCCATCGCCGCCAGCCTGCTCCGGTACGCGGGCCATCCCGACGTCTCCGATCTGCTCGGCGGTTACGGCGCATGGCAGGCGCTGTACGCCGCCGCGTGATACCGCACACCCACCGAACCCCCGAAGGAACCCGCATGACGACCCCCCACGCCCCCGCCACCCTCGACGTCGCCGCGCTGCGCGAGCTGTCCGCCGACGATGCCGGCCCCCGGCTGCTGGACGTGCGCACGCCGGCCGAGTTCGAGACCGCGCACATCCCCGGCTCGTACAACGTGCCCCTCGACACCCTGCGCGAGCACCGCGCCGAGCTGCGGCGGCACCTCGACGAGGACGTCGTCCTCATCTGCCGCTCCGGCGCCCGCGCCGGGCAGGCCGAGCGTGCCCTCGCCGAGGCCGGGCTGCCGAACCTGCGGGTCCTCCAGGGCGGCATCGTCGCCTGGGAGGCCGCCGGGGCGCCGGTCCGCCGCGGGCGGCAGCGGTGGGAGCTGGAACGGCAGGTGCGGCTGGTCGCCGGTTCGATCGTGCTGGTCACCGGGCTCGCCGGGCTGGCGGTCCCCGGGCTGCACCTGATCGGTACGGCGGTGGGCGCGGGGCTCACGTTCGCCGCGCTCAGCAACACCTGCGCGATGGGGATGCTGCTGTCCAAGCTCCCGTACAACCGCGGTCCGCGCGCCCGCGTCGAGGACATCGTCGCCGCGCTGGGTGACGGCGCCTCCCGTCCGTGACCGCGCTGCTCCTCGCCGCCGCGCTGCTCATCGGTGTCAGCCTGGGGCTGATGGGCGGCGGCGGGTCCGTCCTCGCGGTGCCGGCGCTCATGTATCTGGGCGGACTCGACGCCCAGGAGGCGATCGCCACCTCGCTCTTCGTCGTGGCCGTCACCAGCGCGGTGGCGGTGGTACGGCATGCGCGCGCCGGGTGTGTGCGCGGGCGTACGGGGGTGCTGTTCGGTGTGAGCGCGATGGCGGGGGCGTACGCGGGCGGGCGGTTGGCCGGGTTCGTGTCGGAGACGGTGCTGCTGGTCGCGTTCGCCGTGATGACGCTTGCCGCCGCGGTGGCCATGATCCGGGGTCGGGGCGAGGGTGCGCCGGGTGCCGGGGCGGACGTGCGGCGGCTGGTGCTGTACGGCGCGGGGGTCGGGCTGGCCTCCGGGTTCGTCGGGGCGGGCGGCGGCTTCCTGTTCGTGCCCGCGCTGGTGCTGCTCGGCGGGCTGCCGATGGCCCAGGCCGTGGGGACCTCGCTGCTGGTGATCACGTTCAGCTCGACGGCGGCCCTCGCGGGGCAGCTCTCGGCCGTACGGCTGGACTGGGGGCTCGCGATCCTGGTCGCCGGTGTCGCCGTGGCCGGCAGTCTTCTCGGCAGCCGGTATGCGGGGAGGCTGGCGCCCGATACGGCTCGGCGGGCCTTCGGCCTGCTGGTGCTGGGCGTCGGGGGGCTCGTCCTGCTGCTGCAGTTGCCTGCGGCGGTGCTGCACGGGCTGTTCGCGGGGCCGCCGTTGTGGGCGGCGCTCGGGGCGGCTGTGATGGGGGTGGCCTGTCGGCTCACGTGCCGGCGGGTGGGGTGAGGGCAGGCGGCTTTGTATACCCCCTGGGGTAATATGGGATCCCTGAGTCGGTCATGCGGAGGAGGCACCCGGTGAAGGTGGAAGAGGAAGCGTCGGCTGCTGTGCTCAACCGGCTGCGCCGGGCGCAGGGGCAGTTGGCCGGTGTCATCTCGATGATCGAGGCCGGGCGGGACTGCAAGGATGTTGTGACGCAGTTGGCGGCGGTGTCGCGGGCGTTGGATCGGGCGGGGTTCAAGATTCTGGCCAGTGGGATGCGGCAGTGCCTCGTGGCCGAGGCGGATGGTGGTGAAGCGCCGCCGATGAGTGAGGAAGAGCTCGAGAAGATGTTCCTCACGTTGGCGTGAGGGGCGGGCCGCTGGGCGCGTCGCGCTGCGGGGGCTTCGCCCCCGGGCCCCCGTTGCGGGCTGCGCCCGCAGTCGCGCCTTCGGCGCTCGGCCTCAAGCGCCGGCCGGGCTGGGTTTGGGTCCTGAGCCCTGGTGCCTGGTGGCGGGAGTTTCGGCGCTGCGCGCCTCGGCCTCAAACGCCGGCCGGGCTGGATGTGGTCCTGCGCCCTGATGCCTGGTGGCCGTGGTCGCGCCTGGCGGCGCTCGGCCTCAATCGCCGGCCGGGCTGGGTTTGGGTCCTGAGCCCTGGTGCCTGGTGGCCGGGGTTTCGGCGCTGCGCGCCTCGGCCTCAAGCGCCGGCCGGGCTGGATATGGTCCTGCGCCCTGATGCCGCGTCGTCCCGGTGTGAAGCGGTCGTGGGCGGGCCGGAGTGTCCGGCCCGCCCACGCGGGTGGTGTCTGTCGGGGCGGAGTCTCAGGCCTTTTCTCCGGCCTGCTGGCCCTGCTGTTCCGCCACCTGGCGCTTGACCTCGTCCATGTCGACCTCGCGGACCTTGCCGATCAGTTCCTCGAAGGCCGCCGGCGGGAGCGCGCCCGGCTGGGCGTAGAGGACCACGTTGTCCCGGACCGCCATCAGGGTCGGGATGGACGTGATCTCGAAGGCCGCGGCGAGCTCCTGCTCCGCCTCCGTGTCGACCTTCGCGAAGACGATGTCGCCGTGCTTCTCCGCGGCCTTCTCGAAGACCGGCGCGAACGCGCGGCAGGGCCCGCACCAGGCGGCCCAGAAGTCGATGAAGACGGTGTCGGCGCTCGACACGACCTCGTCGAAGTTGTCCTTGGTCAGCGTGATCGATGCCATGCGGCTCCGTCCTCTCTCGGTCTTCATACCCCGGCGGGTATAGCGTCCCGCCCCCGTCGGATATTCCGCCCGGCCGCCCACCGAGCGTGACGGTGCCACTACCCACCCGTCCCGGGGCCTACTCGTTTTCGTCCGGCGACCCGCGTCGGGCAAGATGGACCTATCTGCCCATCACTCGATCCACACTGCCGGATGGTTTCTCTTGGCTGAGTTCATTTACACCATGCGCAAGGCGCGCAAAGCGCACGGCGACAAGGTGATCCTCGACGACGTCACCCTGAACTTCCTGCCCGGCGCGAAGATCGGTGTCGTGGGCCCGAACGGCGCCGGTAAGTCCACGGTGCTGAAGATCATGGCGGGGCTGGAGCAGCCCTCCAACGGTGACGCCTTCCTGTCGCCCGGCTACACCGTCGGCATCCTGCTGCAGGAGCCGCCGCTCGACGAGTCCAAGACCGTGCTGGAGAACGTCCAGGACGGTGTCCGCGAGACCAAGGCGAAGCTCGACCGCTTCAACGAGATCGCCGAGCAGATGGCCACCGACTACTCCGACGCGCTGCTCGACGAGATGGGCAAGCTCCAGGAGGACCTGGACCACGCCAACGCCTGGGACCTCGACGCCCAGCTCGAGCAGGCCATGGACGCCCTCGGCTGCCCGCCCGGCGACTGGGCCGTCACCAACCTCTCCGGTGGCGAGAAGCGCCGCGTCGCGCTCTGCAAGCTCCTCCTCGAGGCGCCCGACCTGCTCCTCCTCGACGAGCCCACCAACCACCTGGATGCCGAGTCCGTCCAGTGGCTGGAGCAGCACCTCGCCCAGTACCCGGGCACCATCGTCGCCGTCACCCACGACCGGTATTTCCTCGACAACGTCGCCGGCTGGATCTGCGAGGTCGACCGCGGCCGGCTGCACGGCTACGAGGGCAACTACTCCAAGTACCTCGAGACCAAGGCCGCGCGCCTGAAGGTCGAGGGCCAGAAGGACGCCAAGCGCCAGAAGCGCCTGAAGGAAGAGCTGGAGTGGGTCCGCTCCAACGCCAAGGGCCGCCAGGCGAAGTCCAAGGCGCGTCTGCAGCGGTACGAGGAGATGGCGGCCGAGGCCGACAAGATGCGGAAGCTGGACTTCGAGGAGATCCAGATCCCGCCGGGTCCGCGGCTGGGCAGCGTCGTCGTCGAGGTGCAGAACCTCTCCAAGGGCTTCGGCGACAAGCTGCTGATCGACGATCTGTCGTTCACCCTGCCCCGTAACGGCATCGTCGGCGTGATCGGCCCGAACGGCGCCGGCAAGACCACGCTCTTCAAGATGATCCAGGGCCTGGAGCAGCCGGACTCCGGCGCGATCAAGGTCGGCGAGACCGTCAAGATCTCCTACGTCGACCAGTCCCGGGCCAACATCGACCCGAAGAAGACGCTGTGGGCCGTCGTCTCCGACGAGCTGGACTACATCAACGTCGGCCACGTCGAGATGCCGTCCCGGGCGTACGTGTCCGCCTTCGGCTTCAAGGGCCCGGACCAGCAGAAGCCGGCCGGCATCCTCTCCGGCGGTGAGCGCAACCGGCTGAACCTCGCGCTCACCCTGAAGCAGGGCGGCAACCTGCTGCTCCTCGACGAGCCGACGAACGACCTCGACGTCGAGACGCTCTCCAGCCTGGAGAACGCGCTGCTCGACTTCCCGGGCGCCGCGGTGGTCGTCTCCCACGACCGCTGGTTCCTGGACCGCGTCGCGACGCACATCCTCGCGTACGAGGGCGACTCGAAGTGGTTCTGGTTCGAGGGCAACTTCGAGTCGTACGAGAAGAACAAGATCGAGCGGCTCGGTCCGGACGCCGCGCGCCCGCACCGCGCGACGTACAAGAAGCTGACCCGGGGCTGACCCTTGGCTCGGCATACCTACCGCTGCCCGCTGCGCTGGGCGGACATGGACGCTTTCGGGCACGTCAACAACGTGGTCTTCCTCCGCTATCTGGAGGAGGCGCGGATCGACTTCATGTTCCGCCTGGCGCCGCAGGGAGAGACCGCGTCGGGAGACACCGCGTCCTTCAAGGGCGGGTCGGTCGTCGCCCGGCACGAGATCGACTACAAGCGGCAGCTGATACACCGGCACGAGCCGGTCGACATCGATCTGTGGGTGACGGAGATCAGGGCCGCGTCGGCGACGATCGCCTACGAGGTGAAGGACGACGACATCGTCTACGTCCGGGCCTCGACCGTCATCGTGCCGTTCGACTTCGCGGCCGGCCGGCCGCGCCGGCTCACCGCCCTGGAGCGCGAGTTCCTGGGCAAGTACACCGAGTCCGATGAGAGCGCCGCGTGAGACTCGTCTTCGCCCGTGAGGGGGAGGCGGCGGGACTCGCCGCCTTCCTCCAGCGGCTGCTGCGTTACGACCGCGCCGCCGCCGTACGCCTGCAGGCCTCCAGCGAGGCGCTCGCCGTCTTCGGGCGGGCGCCCGCGCTGGACGTGATCGTCGTCCGTACGGCCCGGCTGGCCGAGGCCGCCGAGCTGGACGTGACGGTCTCGGCGGGCGAGTTGCTGGAGTCCTTCGACGCCGCCGGGGCCACCGTCCCGGCCGCCGTCACCGGCTCCGCCTGGGCGGGCCTGCTCCCGCCGCGCAGCGGCTGGATCCCGCACCCGGGGCTGCCGCCGGCCGCGGACCTGCGCGGTGCGGTCGGCGCCGCGGTCGCCGAGTTCAAGTCGCGGGTCGAGATCCTGCCCGAGGACAAGCGCACGCGGTCGGAACTCGACCGGATCGGCGCCGACATCTGGGGCCGTACCCTCGGCGACACCCCCCTCCCGCTCCGCGCCGCCCACGCCGCCCACGTCTTCGGCCTCCTCTCCCCGGACGCGGAGGCGACCCTGCTCACGTCGGGCCCCTGGCTGCGCCTGCGCACGCCGTACGGCTCGGTCGCGGTCCGCCGGACGGGCGGGCTGCCGGGGCTGAGCGTCAGCCCGGTCTGACAGGGCCCGCCCCCGGAAGGGCGGGCCCCACGCTCCCCGCCCCCGGAAGGGCGGGCCCCACGCGCTACGGCAGATACGCGCACCAGTCGTCCGGGCAGCCCACCCGGTACGCCTTGGTGACCGTCTCCGTGAGCGCGCCGCCCGTCAGGTCCTGGGCCGTGACCCGCAGCGAGACGAAGCCCTGCTCCAGGGGCGGGACCGTGACCTGCCAGGTCGCGTCCTGCGTGCGGCGGACCGGCGCCGTACGCCACGTCGTGCCGCCGTCCGTCGAGTACTCCACCCCGGCCCGGGTGAAGGACGTCCCGGTTGCTCCGTGCTGGTGGTCCAGGGCCAGGGCGAAGGTGAACTCCTCGCCCACCGGCGCCTGGTTGAGGCCGTTCAGCGGCAGGTCGTAGCGGACGTCGATGAGCGGCAGCGCCTGTTCGCCGCCCGCGTGGCCGGAGCGGAAGCGCCACTCGTCGCTGACCCGGGTGCCGAGCGCCCAGTCGTAGACGTCCCGGCTCGTGGTCGCCGTCAGCCGGTACCAGCGGCTGTCGGACGGTACGTCGAAGGACGCCCTGCCGGGGTAGTCCACCCGGTCCAGCAGCGTGCCGTCGTCCGCCCGGAGCACGGTCTCGCCGTCGTCGAGCCTCGGCATCCGGTCGGTGGCGTGCCCCGCCGCGTCCGACAGCTGGGTGACGTCCACGCGCAGCCGGTCGCCGTCGCGCACCGCGGCCGGATCGTCCTGCTGCAGCGACGGGTTGAACGGGGCGGACAGCCAGTGGTCGCGCGCCGTCTCACCGGCCCGGTAGACCCGTGCCTGACCGTACTGCGTGCCGAGCGCCCCCTCGTCCAGGGCGTACTCGAAGGTCGCGGTGCGCCACGGGACGCCCGGGATGTAGTACGCCCTGACCCGCTCGGGGGCGCGGATCGTGGCCAGGTGCTGGTTGACCGTCAGGCCGTCCAGCTCCTCCCACGCGTACAGGCCCTTGGGGTCGTTCGGGTAGCCCGTCGTGCGCAGGTCGTGCTCCACGGGGGCGAGGTCCGCGCGGCTGTCCACCCAGTGCGTGGCGCCGGGGACCTTCCCGGTGACGGAGTGGAAGGTGTTGTACACCGCGTCGGGGTTGCGCTGCCCCTTGATCCGCAGCGTGACCGGACCCTCCGCCAGGCGCCGGCGCAGCAGCGTCGGACCGGGTTCGTCGGTGCGCAGCACCGGGTCGCCGGGGGTGATGGCCGGCCAGGCGTTCGCGGAGAGGATCACCGCGGGGTTCTTCGCCTTGAGCGCCGCGTACCGGGCGGCCCGTTCGGCCGACGGCACGGTGTAGCCGGGCGAGAACAACACGATGCGGCCCTCGACGTCCAGCGCGTCCAGTCCGGTGCCGTCGCCCGCGTCCACCACCTCGGCGGTGACGTCCCAGTCGAAGCGCTTCCAGTGCATGATGCCGACCGGGATGTCCTCGGCGTCCTCGCCGGTGACGGTGGCCAGTACGTACGGCAGCTGCCAGCTCCCCGCCGCGAAGTACGTCAGGCCCGGGATGCCCTCGCTGGGCACCGCGTACGTGGCGAAGCGCCCGGTGTACAGCGGCGAGACGAGTCCCTGGTCGCCGCCGGGCGTGCGGGACAGCAGGCCCGCCACGGAGCCGCGTTCGGTGGGCCGGGCGTCCGGGTCGTCCACGCCGAGCGTGACGGGCTGGGCCCCGCTGACGTCCGCGGTGTACGAGCGGTCGCCGTCGAGGGTGAGGCGTTCAGCGAAGACGACGGAGTTGCGGCCCAGTTCGACGGAGCCCTCCAGGTCGTACTCGTAGACATGGCCGATCAGCCGGTAGTCGCCGGCGGGCAGCCGCAGCGACTTGGCCTTCGTGGACAGGACCACGTAGTCCATGGCGCCGGTGCGCTCGTTCTGCACCAGGACCGTCGTCGAGGCCCGGTCGACGCCCGGCCGCACCGCGCCCGGGTCGATGGTCAGGGTGTACGACGGGGCCTCCGCCGTGACGCCGACGGGGGTGCGCAGGGTGGGCTGGTCCTCGCCGGTCGCCGTCAGCCATGCGCCGTGCCGGCCCGGGGTGACCGCGGCCGGGTCGACGGTGACCGTGGCGGAGGCGGTGCCGCCCGCCGGGACGGTCAGGGACCGCGGGGAGACCGACACGGACTCCGCGCCGTTCACCTTCAGTGCCAGCTCCCGGGCGGTGTCGCCGGTGTTGCGGTACGTCACCGTGCGGGTGATCCGCCGGTCGCCGTACGGCCAGCTCAGCTTCGCCGACACCGCGACGGGCGAGGCGCTCAGCGCGGTGCGCAGCGCGCGGTCGACGCGGACCTGGCCCGCGCCCTGGTCGTACACCCCGGCGCCGTCGACGTCCTGCGCGGTGCCGACCAGCGCCGCCTTCAGCTGCGCGCCGGTGAGCTCCGGACGGGCCTGTGCCAGCAGCGCCGCGGCGCCGGAGACGTGCGGGGTGGCCATCGACGTACCGGACAGGGAGGCGTACCGCGAGCCCACGGCCTGCGCGGCCAGCGTGCCCTCGGCGCGCGCGGCCACGATGTCGCTGCCCGGCGCCGTGATCTCCGGCTTCACGCCGGCGTCGGTCAGGGCCGGGCCGCGGGAGGAGAACTCCGACATCTCCCCGGACTTGGTGACCGAACCGACGGTCAGCGCGCTGGGCGCGGCGGCCGGGCTGCCGATGGAGTCGTACGCGCCGGTGTTGCCGGCCGCCAGCACGAACAGCGGGCCGTCGCCGGCGGAGAGCTCCTGAACGGCCTGCACCATCGGGTCGGTGCCGTCGGCCGGCCGGTCCGAGCCGAGGCTCATCGACACGATGTCCGCGTCCTGATCGACCGCGGCCCACCGCATGCCCTCGATGATCCAGCTCTCGTAACCGGAGCCGCCGCCGTCGAGCACCTTGCCGGAGACCAGCTCGGCGTCCGGCGCCACGCCCTTGTACCGGCCGCCGGAGGCCGCTCCGGAGCCGGCGATGGTGGAGGCGACGTGGGTGCCGTGGCCCACCCGGTCGACGCCGTCCTCGTCCCAGGTGAAGTCCTTCGCCGCGGTGACCTTGCCCGCCAGGTCCGGGTGGCCCGCGTCCACGCCGGTGTCCAGCACCGCCACCTTCACGCCCTTGCCGGTGTACCCGGACCGCCAGGCCGCGGGCGCGCCGATCTGCGGCACGCTCTCGTCCAGCGAGGCCTTCACCCTGCCGTCCAGCCACAGCTTCGCGCCGGCGGCCGAACGGCCCCGTACGGCGGTGAAGTCCGCCCACGCCCGCGCCGCCTCGGACTTGCCGAGCCGCTGCGCGACCAGGCCGCCCAGCTCCCGCCTGCCGCGGGCGCCCGCCAGCTCGGGGGCGCCGGCCGTGGCGATCACGGGGATGTCGGAGCGGCGGGCGTCGTCGTAACCCATCGACACCAGGCCCGTGATGTCGAACAGCCGCCGGTCCAGACGGCTCTCGCCGAGGGCCGCGCCCGCGTCCAGCGGGATCACGTACTCGTGGTCGTCCAGCCGCATCCGGGTGAAGGCCGCGTACTCCCG
>NZ_JBFAXR010000153.1:0-18350 GCF_040680895.1 Streptomyces sp. NPDC051940
GGCGGGGACACCGCCGGGCCGGTCGCGTTCGCGCGGGACGCCGGTCAGCAGACCAGCTTCGCCAGATCGAAGTCCACCGTGGTGGTCGTCCGCCCCGAGATCCTGGCGTCGGCGCCCTGCGTCCGGTAGCCGTCCTTCGCGGCGACGACCTTCAGCGGGTTGTACGCACGGTCGATCCACACCGCGTACGCCCCGTCGGCCCGGGTCGTGAACGTCCAGTCCACGGCCGCCGAGTCGACGGCGACCACCGCCCCCGCGAGCGCCGCGGCGGTGCCGTCGCACGCCACCCCGCGGACCGTCCCGGCGAGCTTGCCCCAGGTACGGGGCGGGGTGACGGTCATCTTCACCGGGACCGGCGGCACGGTGTACGGGGTGTCCTCGTGCAGCCAGACCGAGCTGCTGTACGTGCCCGGCTGGTCGACCCGCGCGTCCATGGCGACGGTCACCGTCACGGAGTCGCCGGGCGCCAGCGCGGCCTGCTCGCGGTCGACGGACAGCCACGGCGCGTCGGCCGTGCCGTCGTCGCACTGGTCGAAGCCGGGCAGCACCTCGTTCGTGCCGGTCGAGTTGCCGCCGCCCGACGAGCCGCCGATCTTGTAGAACCCGCAGGCCGCACCACCCCGGTAGCGGGCGGAGTTGGCGTTGGGCAGGTTCCGCCAGCTGTCGGTCGTGCGGTTGTAGGCGTAGACGCCGTTGGAGATCGCCCCCGCCTGCACGCCGGCGGCGACGACCAGCTCGCCGCTCGCCACGGCGTAGCTCGAACCCCAGGTGTCGACCGGGGCGTCGGCCAGCCGGGACCAGCGGTCGGCGCCGGGGTCGTAGGCGTAGGTCGCCTTCGTCGCGGCGGTGCCGTCGCTGCCGCCGGTGCACACCACCCGGCCGTCCAGCGCGCCGCAGGAGGCGAACGCCACGGACTGCGGGTAGTCCGCGAGCCGCTGCCAGGTGTCGGCGACCGGGTCGTACGACACGACCGTGGCGGACGTCGGCGTACACGCGGAGGAGGTGCAGCCGCCGACCGCGTACAGCCGCCCGTCGAGGACGGCCTGTCCGGCCGCCGCCCGGGGTGCGGGGTTGCGGGCCGCGGCGGTCCAGGTGTCGGCCGCCGGGTCGTAGACCCAGGTGTCCGCCGCGGGGCCGCTGGAGCCCCAGCCGGCGGACGCGACGATCTGGCCGTTGACGACGCCGGCGGTGATCGCGTTGCGGGTGGCGGGCAGCGGCGCGGCCTGCGACCAGCGCAGCGTGGCGGGGTCGTAGACGTACGTCTTCGCCGTGGCGGCGCCGGTGTCGACGCCGCCGATCGAGTAGATCCTGCCGTCCAGCCGGACCACCCGGTTGTCCATGATGGTCTGCGGATAGTTGGCGACGGGCGTCCACGGGGCGGCGCTCGGCCCCTCCTCGACCGGGGTGTCGGAGGTGTCGCTGGTGGCCGCGAGGGACGCCGGCGTCCGCAGGCGCTGCAGCGGCGCTCCGCTCAGCGCCTCCAGCTGCTGCCTGCTCTGCGCCGCGCCGTCCGCGCGCTGCAGGACGAACCCCGATCCGCTCTCCCCGAACTTCACCGCGGCCGGCGCGGTGCCGGTGTTGGTGACGGTGAAGGTGCGGGTCGCGGTCCGCTCGCCGAGCTCCTGGGTGGCGTCCACCCCGGCGGGTGCCACGGTGAGTTCGCCGGCCTTCAGGGTGAAGTCGGCGCGGACCACGCCGTCCACGTCGGTCTGCCGGGTGTGGGAGAGGTAGTTGTCCGCCGAAGCGGTGACGTCGTGCGCGCCGGCCGTCGGCGTGAACATCCAGTAGGAGCCGTCACCGGTGGGTGCCGCCTTCGCCGTCACGCTGCCCGTGCGCACCGTGGCGCCGCTCACCCCCGCGCCGGTGTTGGCGTCGGTGACGTCGCCCACCAGATAGCCGCCGCCGGCGACGAGGTCGCAGCTGCGGGTGCCGACGAAGACGTCGTCCAGCTGCCAGAACCAGTCGAACTCGGCCTTGTAGTAGTGGAAGCGGACCCGGACGTTGCTCTTGCCCGCGGCCTGCGGGATCGGGATGGACGTGAAGCGCGGTCCGCGCGCGTCCGCGGTCTGCCGCAGGACGTTCTGCCAGGTCGTACCGCCGTCGAGGCTGAGGTCCACGTCGGCGAGCTCGGTCTGGTAGTTGTTGTAGTCCTGGTTGAAGCCGATGACGGGGGCCTGCTGGTCCGACAGGTCCATCACCGGCATCACGAGCGAGGTGTCCTGCTTGTTCTCCCAGTCGTAGTAGTCGCTGTCGACCATCACGAACTTGCCGTCGCCGCCGGTGTGGTTGCCCCGGTTGTAGGGGTCCTCGAAGCTCCACACGCCGCGGGTGCCGATGTGGTCGACGATGGTCCAGCCGGCGGGCAGCTTGCCGGTGTTGAAGTCGGCGAAGATGCCGTCGTAGTGGTAGGCGTACCCGTTGGCGGCCGAGCAGCGGTTCTCGTCGACGCGGACGGCCAGGTCGCGGGCGACGTCGTCGGCGCCCAGGTCGACGGTCCGGGTGACCGTCTCGTAGCCGGGGTAGACGGGGGTGAACTTCAGGTCGTACGAGTCGCCCTCGGGCAGTTTGACGCTGTACCGCCCGGTCTCCGGATCGCTGTAGTACACCCCGGACGGCACGCCGGCCACGGTGATCTTCGTGTAGAGGGGCCAGCCGTGGCCCGACCCGTCGGTGATCCGCCCGCTGACGGCGGACGTCTCGTACGCGGTCAGGGCGAGCGTGGTACGGGTGGTGGTGTCCGCCACGACGGTGGCGGTGACCGTCCGCGTCTCGTACCCGAAGGCCGAGGCGGTCAGCTGGTACTCGCCGGCGCGCAGCCGGCGTTCGAAGCCGCCGGAGCCGTCCGCGGTCAGTGTCTTGTCGTAGCCGTCACCGGTGACCCGCACGGTGGCGCCGGGCACCGGATCGCCCGTCGCGGTGTCGGTGACCTGGCCCGACAGCGTGCCCGACGGGCCGGTGTCGGCCGCCTCGACCAGGGCCAGGGCGTCGAGGCGGCCCTCGCCGTAGACGTTGTTGTCGTCGGCGGTGCCGCCGCACTGCAGGTCCTCGGTGTCGACGGCGGTGTCGTCGAGCAGGTTCCGGGTGCCCTGGATATCGCCGATCAGGTCCGGCTGCGCCGCCCACAGCAGGGCGATCGCCCCGGCCGCGTGCGGTGCCGCCATCGACGTACCGGAGGCCGTGCCGTACGCCGAACCCGGCACCGAGGAGCGGATGTTCACGCCGGGGGCGGAGATGTCCGGCTTCACCGCGCCGTCCTGGCCGGAGCCGCGGGACGAGAACGAGGCGATCCGGTTGCTCACGTCGTACGCGCCGACGGAGTAGTTGATCGTGCGGCTGCCCGGGGAGCCGGAGGTCCGGCACTGCGGTCCGCTGTTGCCGTTCGACCACACGCCGAAGATCCCGGACGCCGTCCAGGCCGCGGAGACGTCCTCCATGAAGGGGTCGTTCGTGGGCGTGGTGGTGCCCCACGAGTTGTTGATGATGTTCGGCCGCTTCGACGGGTCCGGGTCGGTCCCGTCCGTGCGGGTCGGCGCCAGCATCCACTGGCCGGCCTCGGCGAGGTCCGCGTCCGAGCAGGTGTCGCAGCCGTTGGCGGTGATCCACCTGGCGCCCGGGGCCACGCCGATCCGGTTGGCCCCGCCGTCCGAGCCGACCATGGTGCCCATGGTGTGCGTGCCGTGGCCGTCGGTGTCGCAGGGGGCGCCGCTCGCGCAGTTGCCGTCGGTGTCGAACCAGTTGTAGTCGTGGGAGAAGGTGCCGTCGCCGTTGTTGCCGCGGTACTGCTTCACCAGGGCCGGGTGGTCGTACTGCACGCCGGAGTCGATGCTGGCGACGACGATGCCCTGCCCGTCGACGCCGAGCTGCGACCAGACGTCGTCGGCGTGCAGGTTGCCGACCCCCCACTCCACCGCCTGCGCCGACTCGTCGACGGCCGCCACCGGCTCCACCGCGCCGTAGGTCTGGGAGGGCCACAGCTCGTCCACGCCGGTCTGCGCCTGCAGGGACCGGGCCAGGGAGAGCGAGCCGTCGCGGACGAAGACGGCGTTGGTCGCCCAGAACGCCTCGTAGTCCGTCCCGGCCTTCTCCAGCGCCGCGACGACACGGCCCTGCGACTTCGCGGCGGTGGCCTTCAGGGCCTCGACGACCCGCGCGCCTCGCCGGTCCCAGTCCGCGGTGCCGGCGGCCTGCGACAGATCGGGCCGGGCGTCGAAGCGCACCCAGAAGTCCGCCCTGCCCCCGGACTCCAGCTGCTTCAGCAGTCCGGGCCGGATCCTGTCCTTGCCGTCGTCGTTCGGCGCCGCCTGCGCCGCGGGCGTGCCGGCCGCGGCGAGGGCGGCCAGCACCAGCAGGCAGGCGACGGCCGTCCACCACCCGCGCGCGACGGACCATCTTCCAGACATCGTGAGTCCTCCACGGACACTCGGTGAACGTGCGGGGTCGCGCCGGGTCAGCATCCGAACCTGGCCAGGTCGAAGTCGACGGTGGTGGTCTGCAGGCCCGAGATCGTCACCGTCCGCGACTGGGGCCGGTAGCCGTCCTTGGAGCCGTACACGTTGAGCGGGTTGGCCCCTCGGTCGATCCAGTAGGCGTACGACCCGTCGGCGCCGGTGGTGAACGTCCAGCCCGCCTTGGAGGACTCGACGACGACGGTGGCGCCGGCCAGGGCTCCGCTGGTGCCGTTGCAGGCGACGCCGCGTACGACGCCGAGGAGCTTCCCCCAGGACGGGGGCGGGGTGACGGTCATCGTCACCGGCACCGCGGGGGGCGCGGCGTACGGGGTGTTCTCGTGGACCCACAGCGAGCTGGTGTACGTGCCCGGCTGGTCGACGCGCGCGTCCATCGTCACCTGCACGGTCGCCGACTCGCCGGGGGCCAGGGTGAGATCGGTGCGGTCCACGGAGAGCCAGGGCCGGTCGGCCGTGCCGTCGTCGCACTGGTCGAAGCCGGGCAGCGCCTCGCTCGTGGTGGTGGCGTTCACTCCGCTGGTCGCGCCGCCGATCTTGTAGAAGCCGCAGACCGCGCCGCCGCGGTAGCGGGGTGCGTTGGCGTTGGGCAGCGAACCCCAGCTGTTGGTGGCGCGGTCGTAGGCGTACGCGGCGTTGGACAGGGCGCCGTCCTGGACGCCGGAGACGACCGTCAGCGCGCCGTTCGCCACCGCGTAGGCCGAACCCCAGGTGGAGCGCGGGGCGTCGGCGAGCCGGGTCCAGGTGCCGGTGTCCGGGTCGTAGGCGTAGGTGCGGTTGGTGGCGGCCGTGCCGTCGTTGCCGCCGGTGCACACCACCTGGCCGTCGAGGGTGCCGCAGGACGCGTACGCCACGGCGAGGGGGTAGTCCGCCAGCCGCTGCCAGGTGTCCGCGGCGGCGTCGTACGCCAGCACCGCGGCCGACGTCGTGCACGCGCTCGGCGAGGTGCAGCCGCCGACCGCGTAGAGCCGGCCGTCGAGCACCGCCTGGCCGGTCGCCGCGCGCGGCAGCGGGTTGTCGGCGGCGGCCGTCCAGGTGTCCGTCAGCGGCTCGTACACCCAGGTGCCCGGCTGGACGCCGGCGGTGGTCCAGCCGGACGTGGCCACGATCCGGCCGCCCACCACGCCCGCGGTCAGCGAGGAGCGCGCGGCGGGCAGGGGCGCGGCCTCGGTCCAGGCGAGGGTGGCCGGGTCGTAGACGCGGACCTTCGGCGTCATGACGCCGCCGTTGGTGCCGCCGACCGAGTAGAGCCTGCCGTCGAGGCGGACCACCCGGTTGTCCATGATGTTCTGCGGGAAGTTGGCGACGGCGGTCCAGGGGGCGGCCGCGGGCCCTTCGGCCGGATCGGTGCCGTCCGGCTCGCCGGCGGCGTCCATCGAGACCGGTACGTCGAGCCGCTGCAGGGGCGCGCCCTCGCCGGACGCGATCTGCTGCAGGCTGCGGGTCTCCCCGTCGGCGCGCTGCATCACGAAGTCGCCGCGGTTCTCGCCGAGTCGTACGCGCGCCGGTGCGCTGCCCGTGTTGGTGAACGTGAGGGGGCGGGTGGCGGTCTGCTCGCCGAGCCGCATCGTCGACTCCACGGCGCCGGGGGTCACGGCCAGCCGTCCGGCCGTCAGCCGGAAGTCGGTGCGGGTCACGCCGGACACGTCGACCCGGCTGGTCCCGGTGCTGTAGTCGGCCGCCGCGGCGGTCAGGTCCTGCGGGCCGGTGCTCGTGGTGAACGCCCAGTAGAAGCCGTCGCCGAGGGCGGGATCGTCGGGGGTGGCCGCGGTCTTCACGGACACGCCCGCGGCGGCGGTGACCGTGGCGCCGGTCAGCCCGGCGCCGGTGTTCGCGTCGGTGACCTCGCCGACGAGATAGGCGCCGGGGATCTTCGGGTCGCAGGGGCGCTCGCCCAGATAGACGTTGTCGAGCTGCCACCACTGGTCGAAGTTGGCGTTGTAGTAGTGGAAGCGGACCCGGACGTCCGGCTGCCCGGCGGCCTGCGGGACGGGGATCGCGGTGGCGCGCGGGCCGCGCAGCTCCGCGGTCTGGCGCAGCACGTTCGCCCACGTCGTACCGCCGTCAAGGCTGAGGTCCACGTCCGTGATCTCGCCCGAGCGGTAGTTGAAGTCCTGGCTGAACCCGATGACGGGGGACGGCTGGTCCGACAGGTCGAGCACCGGGGACACGAGCGAGGTGTCGGGGTTGTTGCCCGCGCCGAAGTAGTCGCTGTCGACGATGGCGAACTCACCGCTGCCGCCGGTGTGGTTGCCGCGGTTCCGGGAGTCGTCGAAGCGCCACACCCCGCCGCCGCCGTTGTGGTCGACGACCGTCCAGCCCGCGGGCAGGGCACCGTCGTCGAAGTCGGCGGCGTACGTCGGGGCGTAGCCGCCCGCGCGGCAGGTGGACGCGTCGACCGGGACGGCGACGTCCCGGGTGACGGCGTCGGCGCCCAGGTCGACGGTCGCGGTGGCGGCCTGGTAGCCGGGGTAGACGGGCTCGAACTTCAGCTCGTACGAGGCCCCCGCGGGCAGGCTGACCGAGTAGCGGCCGGTCGCCGGCTCGGTGTAGGACGCGGCGTCCGGCACGCCGGCGACGGTGACCTTGGCGTACAGCGGCCAGCCGTGGCCCGAGCCGTCGGTGACCTGTCCGGTGACCGCCGTGCCGGTTACCGCCGCGGTCTGCACCTCCCCCAGCGCCTGCGCCGCCGGAGCCGTCACCGCGAGCCCGGCGGTGACCGCACCCAGCACCAGCGTTCCGGCCACGGCGGCCCGTAGGGACCGCCGCCACCCCCTGCGCGCGTTCACCAACGGCCCCCTGCGTGGAGCGGCGACGCGAGGCGCGCCGCGGGACCGGGACATCTGCCAGACAGCATGGGTCCTCCACAGATCTCGGCTGACGGGCCCGGACGCTAGGACGATCACCACAGCGCGTCAACGCGCGGTCACGGCACGCGCGTTGGGCCGCGCCGGGTCCGGACCCGGCTCCGCCGAGGGCCGCGTACGGGGGCGCAGGGGCGCCCACCACGGACGATGCCCGCGGGCCGGGAGGGGCGAAGTCCGCCACGGGAGCCTTGGCCCCACACAGTTGGCGAGTCTGCGACATGTCCGCATTACGTCACGCGGACGGGCCCTTTCGGGGCCGCTGCGCGGTTGCGCACGAGGGGCGGGCGCGGATCCCGCCCGGAGGCGCTCAGTCCCCCCGGGGTTCGCGCCGCGGTGTCTCCAGGCGGCCGAGCCAGGCCGCGAGCAACGGCTCCAGCGCGGCGGCCTCCTCGGCGGTGAGGGCCGACAGCAGCCGGTGCTCGTTGGCGATGTGGGCGGTGAACGCGCGGTCGAAGAGGCCGCGCCCCGCCTCGGTCAGGGCGACCACGCGGCCCCGCCCGTCGGCGGCGGAGCGCCGCCGGGTGACCAGCCCGCCGCGCTCCAGCCGGTCCACACGTTTGGTCATGGCCCCCGTGGTGACCATCGTGTACGCCGCCAGCTCGCCGGGGGCGCGTTCGTAGGGCGGTCCGGCGCGGCGGAGCGCCGCGAGCACGTCGAACTCGCCCTCGCTGAGGCCGTAGCGCCGGTAGACGGCGGCCAGCTCCTCCGTCAGCAGGGCTCCGATGCGGTGGAGCCTGCCGATCACGCCCTGCGGGGCGACGTCGAGGTCGGGCCGCTCGCGGGACCAGGCGGCCTGGATGCGGGCCACGTGGTCCGGGGTCTCGTCGTCCTCGTGCACTCCCCCAGTATATCTTCCGCGGAAGGTATAATACCTTCCATGGAAGGTATACGTCCTCGTCGATGCGGGACTGCCGGCGTCTGGGTGGCGATCACGGCCGTCGCCCCCGTGGCGTGGGGCACGAACTACTACGTGACCCGGGCCTTCCTGCCCGACGGCCAGCCGCTCTACGGCGCCGCGATCCGGGCGCTGCCCGCGGGGCTGCTGCTCCTCGCCCTGGTGCGGCGGCTGCCGCGCGGCGCGTGGTGGTGGCGTTCGGCGGTGCTCGGGCTGCTCAACATGGGCGGGTTCTTCGCCCTGGTGTACGTCGCCGCCCAGCGGCTGCCGACGAGCGTGGCGTCCACGGTGATGGCGACGTCGCCCCTGGTGATGATGCTCTTCGCCTGGCCGGTGATCGCCGAGCGGCCGCGGGCCGCGCATCTGGCGGGCGCGGCGGCGGGCCTCGGCGGGGTCGCGCTGATGCTGGGCGGGGGTTCGCCGGACACCGTGGGTCTGCTGGCCTCCGCCGGTGCGATGGCGATGTCCTCGCTGGGCTATGTGCTGGCCAAGCGGTGGACGGGCGAGGGCGACGTGCTCGCCACCACGTCCTGGCAGCTGGTGGCGGGCGGCCTGCTCCTGCTGCCGGCCGCCGCCGTCGCGGAGGGCGCGCCACCCGCGCTCTCCGGGGCATCCGTCGCGGGGTTCGCGTACGTGTCGCTGGTCGCGACGGCGCTGGCGTTCGCGGCGTGGTTCGCCGGCCTGCGCCGGCTGCCCGCGGCCACGGTGGGGCTGGTGGGCCTGCTCAACCCGGTGACCGGGGTGCTCCTCGGCACGCTGGTGGCGTCCGAGACCCTCTCGGCGGTGCAGCTGTGCGGCCTCGCGCTCGCCCTGGGCGCGGTGGCGCTCGGCCGCCCGGGCGGGCCGGGCCGCCGCGGCGGCGGGGTGGCGCTCGGCCGCCCGAACGGGCGAGCCCGCCGCCGCGGGGCGCGCGCGGAGGCCGTCCGGGACCGGGTCCCCCCGGCCGGTCCCGGACGGCCGACTCAGACCACCGTCACCGGATGCCGGACGACGGCGTCGAAGAGATAGCCCTGGGTGTTGTGGACGCTGCGCTCGGGCTGGGTCGTGCCGCGCACGTCGGTGGCGCGGGCCAGCAGCTCCGCGGGTCCGGCGGTCGCGGGGGTCCAGTCGTACGACCACCGCACCCAGCCGTGCCGGCGGGGCGCGTCGTGCAGCACGGCCGGCCGCCACCGCGCCCCGCCGTCCACGCTGACGTCCACCTGGCGCACTCCGCCGGCCCCCGACCAGGAGCGGCCGGTGAGCCGGTGGGTGCGGCCCGCGCCGAACTCCGCGTTCCAGGCCAGCTCGAACGCGCTCTTGATCGTCTGCCGGCCGAGCGGCGCGCTGCCGGTGGCGGGATAGGAGGCCCCGAAGAGCCGGTAGAAGTCGGTGTTCCACGGCGAGTACAGGGGCGTCGCGGACACCTCGATGTCGCCCACCCACTTGATGCTCGCGATGCCGACCCAGGACGGCACCAGCACGCGTACCGGACTGCCGTGGTCGGGCGGCAGCGGCGCTCCGTTCATCTCGTGGACGAGGAGTACGTCGTCGAGGGCCTTGGCCACCGGCATCGGTCTGCGCACCCGGCCGAGGTTCACGCCGCCGCTGACGAACTCGTCGTCGAGGCCGCGCGGCATCACGTCGACCGCCGCCCGGCCGAGCCCGGCCCGGCGCAGCACCTCACCCAGCGGCACGCCGCGCCATCGGGCGACGCCGACGGCGCCGAGGGTCCAGGGGGTGCCGGAGACGGGCTCGGCCTGCTGGGTGGCGTAGAAGCTGCGCCCGTTGCCGGCGCACTCGACGAACGCGGAGAGGGTGACGGAGGGCAGCGCGCGCAGGTCGTCCAGCCCGAACACGGCTCCGGACCCGTGCAGTCCGCTGCCCCACACGCGCAGGGTCCAGTCATCGGGGTCGATGACGGGGGTGGAGGTGTGGTTGCGTACGAAGAAGCGGTCGACCGGGGTGTGATAGCCGGTGTCGTGTAAGGCCGCCCATCTGGTCTCGGCGTTGGTGCCGCGGACGGTGAACAGGTCCTCGGGGATCGGCTTGACGATGCCGGGCCCTTCGGCCGCGGCCGGCGTGGCGCCGATGCCGGCGACTCCGGCGGCCCCCGCTCCGGCCGCCGCCAGGAGCCGCAGCATGTCGCGTCGGGTCACGCCGTCGGCGCGGGCGTCACCGGCGAGCCACTGCCTGAGCCGGCGCCTGTCGTACGAACTCTCGTCGATCACGGGCAATCTCGTGCTCCATTCGGGGATCGGGGAAGGGCCGGTCGCGGACGCGGCTGGGCACGGGCTGCCGACGGGCACACCACTGCCCTGGCCGGCCGCATCGGGGATCCGGAAGTCGTCAGCGACGACCTCGGCGACGACACAGCGCGCCGGCCACACGGACGAGGTCCACGTGAAGCCGTGCGAAGAAGCGCTGGCCGCCTGACATGGGCACAGCCTCGCAGAGGCATCGGGCGTGCCGCAATGGCGCCTCGGCCGGCCTCGCCGCGAGAACTCCTCCGGACCGCGAGGGCCCCACGGCTCGTTGCGGGGCTCCCGCCGCGCCGCGAGGGCCCCAGGGCTCGTCGCGGGGCTCCCGCGGCACCAGGAGGGCCCCTTCTACCGCTGGAGTACGCGCTGCAGGCGGCGGGCCTCCGTGGCGACCCTGGGCGGTTCGCCAGACCGGCGAGCTTGGCGATCACCGGGGGCTCCTCCCTGACGCCGGTCTGGGCCGCGCACTCCGACGCCAGGGTGAGGAGTCCGGGCAGGCTGCGGGTGGCCGGCTCGTCCGTCAACTCGCCGAGTACGGCCACCGACAGGGCCCATATCTCCCGGCCGGCCCCGGCCCGTACCCCGTCGCCGAGCGCGGGCAGGAAGCGTCCGGGTGTGGCGATGCCCTCGCGCCACATCCGCCCCAGCAGCCCGCCGACCAGCTCTCCGTCGAGCAGGCCACGGCCGGCCAGGACCGCCAACGCGTCTACGGCGGCCGTGCGGTTGTGGGGCCGGGCGGCCGTCAGTCCGTAGGCGAGGGCGAGATGGGTGACCGGACCGTGGCCCGCGGCGGACTCGGCCAGCAGCGGCAGCAGCGGACTGCCGGAGCCGCCGGTGTCCTTGCCGGCCTGCATGAACAGGCGGGGTATCGCATGCGCGGCGACGAGGTCGGCGTGGGCGGGAGCGATCAGGGGCCAGAGGGCGGCGAGTTGCGGGTCGCCGCCCTCGCCGTGGTACCAGTACGGGCGCAGCTCCCGGGGATCGGGGGTGTGCGCGAGGATCGCGGTGAGCGTGCCGCGCTCGAACGCGGTCCCGGCGCGCATCTCGGGCGCGAGATGGAGGCCGGGGAGCCGCCGGTCGGCGCGCAGGTAGAACAACTCGTCCGCCGCGAGCCGTCGGAGGAGGAAGTCCGCGAGCGCGGGAAGCCGCGGCGCCTCGCCGGGCAGACCCGCCGCCTCCCGCAGGGCCGCGACCGTCGCGGGCGGCGTGGCCGCGGGCAGCCGCAGGAACGCCTGCTCCAGGTCGTCCGGCCACGGTGTCGCCGCGGCGGCCCGATGCTCGGCGAGGCGTTCCCGCAGCACGTCGGGGTCGACGAGGCCGTCGGGGGTCGACGGCGTCGCCAGCAGGCACGGTACGGGGGCGGTGGCGAGCCGCTCCGCGATCTCGTACACACGGCGCATCGGCACAAGGTCCAGGCAGTGGTGGCCGTGCTCGGTCTCGGAGCCCAGGAAGGCCCGGGCCGAGGCCACGCCGGGCGCGGCGCGGCCCACGAGGGCGTCGATGAGGCAGCCGAGCGCCCTGCGCATGAAGGACAGGGGCCGGCGGGCCGTCTCCTCGGCGATCCGCCGCCCGGCCAGGGGTTCCACGGCGCTGACCACCGCCCCCGGGTCGCGCCGGGTCAGCGTCACCGCGGCCTCGAGGACGCGCTCGAACTCGAGGGCGTCGACCTCGCGTCCGCCCACGAGCGCGGTCAGGCCCTCGGCGAGTACGGCTGGGGTGTCGATGACCGGCGGCATGGAGCGTACGGGGAGGACGACGGCGTCCGACGCGGGGAGCTCGTCGGCGGCAGGCCCGCCACCCTCCGGCACCGCGCTCCCGAAGACCTCCCGAACCTCCCCCTGCAGAGCCGCGTCCACGGCCTCGGCGGCCGACCGGAGCTCGTCGCGGACGGAAGGGCCCGCGCCGTCGAGATGCCGGGCCACCAGCTTGAGCGCCCGCTCCTGCACCGTTCCCGCCGAATGGGCGAGGGCGCCCGCGACGGTCGCCAGCAGGGCGTCCGCCCGTGCCCGGTCGCGCTCCGCGCGCAGCGCCCGGCCCAGCCAGGTCAGTTGCTCGGCGACGAGCGTGCGCTCCGCCCGGGCCAGGACGGCGCGGCACAGTTCCTCGAAGTCCGCGGGGGCCAGCCGCCCCGCCGCGTCCAGGGTCCTCAGCGCGGCGCACGCCTGTTTGGCGGCGAGACCCGCCCCGTCGCAGGCGATGCTCAGGTACACGCGGACCCGGGCAGCGGCCTCGTCGGCGCTGAGCGCGCATGCCTCGTGGAGCAGGAGGAACCCCTTCAGCGACCCGGGCCGGTCGCCGCGCAGCAGCTTGGCGAGCGTCAGGTCGATCAACTGAGCGCGGTCCAGCACCCCTTCGTCCGCAAGAGCGACCAGCGCCTTCGGCCACTCGTTGGCGGCACCGAAGCCCGGCGCGTAGGGATCCGCGAACGTGGTGCCGACCCCGTCGAGCTCGAAGAGGCGGGGCAGGAACTCCGTCAGACGCGGCTGCGCGCGCAGCCAGTCGAGCAGCGACCTGTGGCGGGGCACTTTCGGCCGCCACCCCTGCGCCGCGAACCACGCGCGGACGTCCTGCCCGCCGCCGTAGCGGACGAGGCGGCCGGCCCACATCCAGCCGAGGATGTACCCGTCGGTGGCCGGCACCTCTGCCCCGGACCACGCCACCAGGCCGTCGACCAGCTCCCACACCTCCACATCGCGCAGCGTGGTCAGCCACTCGGCCAGCCGGACCGCCAGCTCCCGCTGCCATTCCGGGTCCCGGTGCGGCAGCAGCAGGAGGCCGAGGATCGTACGGTTCGAGCTGCCGGTGGCGCCCCCGTCCAGCAGCGGCCAGCTGGTGTTCATCAACTGCCGGTCGGTGAGCCACTCGAACGCCTGCCGCGGCGTCCCGGCGCACATGATCCCGGCGACCTTGAGCGCGGCGAGCTGGTCGTAGGCCGTCATGTACCGCTGCGAGTCCCCGGCCGCCAGCTCGCGCCGCAGCTCCCCGCGCAGCGTCTTGAGGGGTGCCCGCAGATGCCGCAACTCGTCGGCGGGCACGCCCTCGAGGCGCGTGATCACGCCCCGCGGCACGCGCCGCGCGATCAGCGCACGCAACTCCGGCCACTCCACACGCGCCCCGCCACCGCTCCCGATCTCCACCATGCCGACAACCTAGCCCCCACCACCGACAACGCCCGGATCCCTTCACCTCCGCCCGACTACCGCGGCCCGACGGTAGGTTGGGCCGGTGACCGAATCGCTCCCGCCCGGCGGCGTCGTGCTCGGCCCTGGTGAGATCGACGCCCGGTGGGCGGGTGCCTGGCGGCCGGAGCAGGCCGCGGAGCGGCTGGCGCGGGTGCGGACGCCCTGGTACGTCGCGGCCGGCTGGGCGCTGGACCTGTTCCGCGGGGAGCAGTCGCGGCCGCACGGCGATCTGGAGATCGCGGTCCCCGAGGCCGGCTTCCCCGAGGTCCGGGAGTGCTTTCCCGAGTACGAGTTCGACGCGGTCGGTTCGGGCCGGGTCTGGGCGGCGGCGGGCACGGAGGCCCTGGCGGCGACGCACCAGACGAGGATGCGGGATCCCGCGAGCGGCCGCTTCCTCCTCGACGTGTTCCGCGAGCCGCACCAGGGCGGGACCTGGATCTGCCGCCGCGACCCGTCCATCCGGCTGCCGTACGACGCGGTCATCGAGCGGACGGCGCACGGCGTCCCGTACCTCGTACCGGAGGTGGCCCTGCTCTTCAAGGCGAAGGCGCCACGTCCGAAGGACCAGGCGGACTTCGAGTCCGTGCTGCCGCTGCTGAACCAGCGCCGCAGGGACCTGCTCACGGGATGGCTGCACCGGGTGCACCCCGGTCACCCTTGGCTGGCAGTGCTCACGCAGTAGTCACACGAGCCCGCCGGCAGCGGGGCGGTGAACAGGGAGGGGACGCGATGCAGGACGAGCGGCGGGACACCGCGGTCGGGTCGGCCGGGGACATCCGGGCGCGGTACGACGAGGCGGGGGCGGCCGAGTTGGAGCGGCTGGTCAAGGACGGCCGCGGGCGGGTGAGTTTCGAGGTCCACCGCCGGTTCCTGCGGCGCTATGTACGTCCGGACTGGCGGGTGCTCGAGATCGGTGCCGGGCCCGGCCGGTTCACCGTCGAGCTGGCCCGGCTCGGCGCCCGCGTCGTGACCACGGACCTCTCCCCCGTACAGCTGCGGCTGAACGCGGACTTCGTGGCCGAGGCGGGGGCCGAGGACGCGGTGGAGAGCCGGGAGGTCCTCGACCTGCGCGACGCCCGCGCGCGCTACGGCACCGGCGCCTTCGACTGCGTCGTGGCGTACGGCGGACCGCTCTCGTACCTCTTCGAGGGGGAGGAGGAGGCCCTGTCGGGACTGCTCGACGTACTCCGCCCGGACGGGGTCCTGCTCGCCTCCGTCATGTCGCTGTACGGCACGTGGCGGGCCGAGTTCACGGCCGGCGTGGCGATCGACTTCGCCCGCGGGTCGCAGGTCACCCAGGCCATTCTGGAGAGCGGGGACCTGCGCCACCTGCCGAACGCCCAGCACGTCTGCCGGATGTTCACCTGGGAGCAGGTGCAGGGCCTGATCCGTGCGTGCGGCGCGGAGCCGCTGGCCGCCTCGGCGAGCAACTGGGCCAGCCTCGGCGACCGTGACGCCCTGGCCCGGCTGGAGGCGGATCCGGAGCGGTGGAGCCGGTTCCTCGAGCAGGAGGCGGAGATGTGCGCGGCGCCCGGCGCCCTGGACGGCGGTACGCACATCCTGTTCGCCGCGGCGCGGCCGGCGGCGGGCTGAAGCACCGACCGCCGCGGCCGGCGGCGGTCTGACCGGGGCGCCGACCGCCGCCGCGCCGGCCCGCGTCAGGCCTTGGCGCGCCGCGCCAGCAGCGCCGCGCGGCGCTCGTCGAAGGCGGTCGCCTTGGCGGACAGGCCGTCCATGAACTGGCCGAGCTCGTCCTGGGCCCGCAGCCCGTCCGCGCCGAGCCCCGAGGCCTCCATGATCTTCAGGTGGCGCAGCACCGGTGCCAGCACGTCGTCGTGGTGGATGCGCAGGTTGTAGACGCCGCCGACGGCCATCCGGGCCGCCGCGCGCTCGAAGCCGGGGATGCCGTGGCCGGGCATGCGGAAGCCGGTGACGACGTCCGCGACGGCCCGCATCGCCTGGTCGGGGGCGAGCTCCAGGGCCGCGGCGAGCAGGTTGCGGTAGAAGACCATGTGCAGGTTCTCGTCCGTCGCGATCCGCGACAGCATCCGGTCGCAGACCGGGTCGCCGGAGTGGTGGCCGGTGTTGCGGTGCGAGACCCGCGTCGCCAGCTCCTGGAAGGAGACGTAGGCGATGGAGTGGAGCATGCTGTGGCTGTTGTCGGCCTCGAAGCCCTCCGACATGTGCCGCATCCGGAACCGCTCCAGCTCGTCCGGGTCGGCGGCCCGGGAGGTGAGCAGGTAGTCGCGCATCACGATGGCGTGCCGGCCCTCCTCGGCGGTCCACCGGTGCACCCAGGTGCCCCACGCGCCGTCACGGCCGAAGAGGGTGGCGATCTCGTGGTGGTAGCTGGGGAGGTTGTCCTCCGTCAGCAGGTTCACGACGAGCGCTATCCGGCCGATCTCGGAGACCTTGGACTGCTCGGGCGCCCACGCCTCACCGCCGAGCACGCCGTCGAAGTTGCGGCCGTCGCTCCACGGCACGTACTCGTGCGGCATCCAGTCCTTGGCGACCTTGAGGTGGCGGTTGAGTTCGGTCTCCACCACCTCCTCCAGGGCATGCAGCAGCTGCACGTCGCTCCAGGCCGTCGAGGTGCTGGGACGGGATGGGGCAGTGGTCACGGCGGCTCCTGTCGCGCGGGGAAGACCTACGGAACCGTAGGTTACGGCACCGTAGGTTATCTCGGCGTAAGGAGGCAAGACCCTCCCCCGCCCGAGCTGGGCGGTCCTCCCCGGGGTGTGACCCGAGTCACAGCCACGGACACGGAGAGTCACCGCGCGGCCGCACTCCGGCCCACCAGGGCGCCGCTCGCAGGGGGTGCGCCCTCCGGCCCCGGCCCGCTGGCCAAGCGCCCCACAAGCGGCGTGGCTATCGTCGCCTGTACGGACGTCCGCCTGGGCGTCGAGGACATGTTCGGCCTCCGACCCGGGGACGCGCATGTGATCCGGACGGCGGGCTGCCGCCCTGTCCGGACCGAGTGAACGGCGCGACCGAGCTGCCCCACACCGAGGTGGTGCGCGGCTTCCTCCACACGCGCGGTGGTGCGCTGCGCGAGATCCGCCCCCGACGAGCGGAGTACCGTCCATGACCCTCATCCTCAAGCCAGGTACCGCGTGGCAGGACGCCTGGAGCCGCTGTCTGTCGACGGCTCCCGAGGCCTTCCACGAGGACCGTGTCCTCAACCACTGGGGCGGTGAATGGCGCCGCGACGGCCGCCTGATGCCCGCCACGTCCCCCGTCGACGGCTCGCCCATCGCGGGCCTGCCGCGCCTGAACGGGCCGGTCGCCCACGAGGCCGTCCGGTCCGCCCTCGACGCCCACCGCGCGTGGCGGCACGTACCGCTGCCGGAGCGCAAGGCGCGGATCTCGGCGGCGCTGGACGCGCTCACCGAGCACCGGACCCTGCTCGCCCTGCTCCTGGTCTGGGAGATAGGCAAGCCGTGGCGGCTGGCCCAGGCGGACGTGGACCGGGCGATCGACGGCGTGCGCTGGTACGTCGACGAGATCGACGTCATGCTCGCCGACCGGACCCCGCTGCCCGGCCCGGTCTCCAACATCGCCAGCTGGAACTACCCGATGAGCGTGCTGGTGCACGCCATGCTCGTCCAGGCCCTGGCGGGCAACGCGGCCATCGCCAAGACCCCGACCGACGGCGGTCTGGCCTGCCTCACCCTGGCCTGCGCGCTCATCGCCCGGGAGGACGTGCCGGTCACGCTGGTCTCCGGCAGCGGGGGCGAGCTGTCCGAGGCGCTGGTGCGGGCGCCGGAGATCGGCTGCGTGTCCTTCGTGGGCGGCCGGGACGCGGGCGGGCGGGTGGCCTCGGCCCTGGCGGACCTGGGCAAGCCGCACGTACTGGAGCAGGAGGGGCTGAACTGCTGGGGGGTCTGGGGGTATTCGGACTGGCCGGCGCTGACGGCCCAGATCCGCAAGACCTTCGACTACGGCAAGCAGCGCTGCACGGCGTACCCCCGCTTCGTCGTCCAGCGCACCCTGTTCGCGGACTTCCTCCAGGCGTATCTGCCCGGGGTGAAGGCGGTCCGGTTCGGCCATCCGATGGCCGTCGAGGCGCCCGACGACGAGCCGCCGGAGCTGGACTTCGGCCCGCTGATCAACGCGGCGAAGGCGAAGGAGCTGGGCGATCTGGTGTCGGAGGCGGTGGACCGCGGGGCGGTCCCGCTGCACTGGGGCGGCATCGGCGAGGCCCGGCTGCTGCCCGGCCAGGACGCCTCCGCGTACCTCCCGCCGGTGGCCCTGCTGAACCCGCCGCCGGCGTCGCCGCTGCACCACGCGGAGCCGTTCGGCCCGGTGGACACGATCGTCCTGGTCGACACGGAGGCGGAGCTGCTGGCGGCGATGAACGCGTCGAACGGCGCGCTGGTGGCGTCGCTGTCGACGGACGACCGCGACACCTTCGACCGGCTCGCGCCGCAGGTGCGGGCGTTCAAGGTGGGCCACGGCGTACCGCGTTCGCGCGGCGACCGGGCGGAGCTGTTCGGCGGGTACGGCGCGTCCTGGCGCGGCGCGTTCGTCGGCGGCGAGCTGCTGGTGCGGGCGGTGACGCAGGGGCCGGCGGAGGAACGGCTGCCGGGGAACTTCCCGGACTACCGGCTGCAGCCGGCGTGAGGCGGGGGACGCGGGTCCACGAGGTCGGCCAGTTCACGGGCGGCAGCCAGGAGTGGAACGGCGGCGCGGTCGCCTCCCAGGAG
>NZ_JBFAXR010000154.1:0-18288 GCF_040680895.1 Streptomyces sp. NPDC051940
AGCGCCGCCAGGCGCGACGCGGCCGAAGGCCGCAAAGGGGGCCCGGGGGCGAAGCCCCCGCAGCGCAACGCAACATCAAGCCCGGCCGGCGATTGAGGCCGAGGCGCGCAGCGCCGACAACGCCCGCCGCCAGGCAACACGGCGAGCAGCCCAAACCCAGCCCGTCCGGCGCCTGAGGACTCCGGCCGAAGGCCGGATGCGCGACAGCCGGCGCAACCGCCGCAGAGGGCCGCACCCCCCAGCGCGGCGGGGCAAGCTACCAACCCCACGCCCCCCACGCGAGGGATTCCATAGAACAAGTGACGGGTTACCACAACCCGTCACTACCGTGCGGTGCCGCACCAGGAGGCCCCATGCGCACAGCAACCGGCACCGCCCTAGTCATAGGCGCCCTCGCCGCAACCCTGGCCGCCCTGCTCTTCCCGATCCTCACGTTCCGGGCCGGCCCCGGCGCCCCCGCCGACCTCGACGCCGACACCGTGGCCACCCGGTTCGGCCCCCTGTCCGCCGCGGATCGCGACTTCGTCCTGCGCGTACGCCTCGCGGGCCTCTGGGAGCTCCCCGCCGGCCAGCAGGCCCAGCAGCGCGGCACCACCGAAGCCGTCCGCGAAGCGGGATCGCACCTGGTCGAAGGACACACCCGGCTCGACGCGAGCGTACGACGCGTCGCGGCCCGGCTGGGCGTGGAGCTGCCGAACCAGCCCAGCCCCCAGCAGCGCGCCTGGCTGACGGAGCTGGCGGAGGCCCACGGCCCCGAGTACGAGCGCAAGTTCGCCAACATCCTGCGCCTGGCGCACGGCAAGGTCTTCGCCGTGGTGGCCCAGATCCGCGCGACCACCCGCAACTCCCTGGTCCGCGCCCTCGCTGACGAGGCGAACGCGACCGTCCTGGACCACATCACGGTCCTGGAGAACACGGGCCTCGTCGACTTCGACGCGATCGCCGCCGACGCGGCGACCACCTCACCCGCCCCCACCCCCGGACGCCCGACCGCCGCGCCCCGGCCGCCGGTCGCGGCGACCCCGCAGCGCACGTATCCGCTCCCCCCGCCCGCGACTCCCCCGGAGAGGAGTGACCGTCCGCGGCCCGGCAGTCCCGGACCGGAGAACAAACCGGAGAAGAAGTGATCGCCCATGAACAACCACCCCCCACACCACCACCGCCGCCGCATGGCAGCCCCCCACCTGATCCTGATAGCCCTGCTCACCCTCCTCGCGTCGGGCGGCGCGTTCGCCACCCTCACGGACAGGGCCTCCGCGGGCCGCACGGCCCACCCCGCCCCCTCCCCGAGCGCACCGGAACCCACCCCGGCCGCGACCGGCACCCCCCACCACACCCCCGGTGAACCCCCCACGTCCGCCGACTTCGCGGACATCCGCACCGCCCCCCGCGCCGCCCCCCGCCCCCGCAACCGCCGCGGCGCCTCCACCGGCACGTTCACCAGCCGCTGCGGCCGCAACACCGAGGGCCACCGCAACCCGGACAACTTCATCGTCGCGCCCGGCGTCGCGAACGGCGCCCACCACGTCCACGACTACGTCGGCAACCTCTCCACGGACGCCTTCTCCACCGACGACTCGCTCCGCGCCGCCGACACGACCTGCACGAACGGCGACAAGTCGACGTACTTCTGGCCGGTCCTGCGCGACATCACCGCCACGGACGACGGCGCCGACCCCGATCTCAACACCGGCCGCGTCCTCACCCCTGCCCGCGTCACCCTGACCTTCCGCGGCAACCCGACGGCGAAGGTCACCGCGATGCCGGAGGGCCTGCGGGCCATCACCGGCGACGCCCGCGCCTTCACCAACGGCGGCGCGAACGCCCGCGCCCAGTGGACCTGTACCGGGTTCGGCGACCGCGTGCTGACCGACCGGTACCCGGTCTGCCCGGGCACCTCGCAGGTCGTCCGCGTCCTGGACTTCCCCAGCTGCTGGGACGGAACCGGCACCGACAGCGCGAACCACCGCGCCCATCTCGTCTTCCCGGACCGCGCCACGGGCGCCTGCCCCGCCGGTACGAAGCCGGTCCCCCAGCTCCGGATCCGCCTGGCGTACGACGCCCCGGACGCCCCGGGGTTCGCGCTCGACTCGTTCCCGGAGCAGCTGCACAAACCGGTCACCGACCACGCGGACTTCGCCGCGTTCCTGCCGCCCGGACTGATGGAGCGGGCGGTGCGCTGCGTCAACTCGGGCCGCCATTGCGGCTGACCGGCCGAACCCGGACGAAACCAGGCATCGGAGCCACCTCCAGCGCACCCCGGCACGACCGGTGACGCACCCCGGCGCGCCCCGTGACGCACAGGTCCGGTGCCCGCATAGCGGATAAGGTCTGGCGCTCAACGGCACCCATGACGTACAACTCCGCCATGTGGGTGATGTTCGTCTTCCTGGCCTGGGCGTTCGCCGTGGTCTCCTGCGGCCGGCTGTGCCGCGCCGCCGTCGTCGCGGGCCGCTGGCCCGAACCGGCCGCCGAGGAGGCGGCCAAGGGTGAACTCTCCCTGTACGAGATCGCCTTCCTGGCCGGCGGACCGCGCCGGGTCGCCGACCTGACGCTGGTCCGCATGGCCCGCGCCCGCAGGCTGCTGCTCGCGCACACGGGCTGGGCCACGGTCGTCGACCCGGTCCCGCACGACGCCCTGGAGCGCGGGGTGCTCGAGGCCGTCGGCCCGGACGGCCAGGCGCGCGTCCCCGAGGTGCGGGCGGCGGCTGCCGCGTCGGAGCCGATGACGGCGCTCGGCGAGGCGCTGGCCCGGGACGGGCTCGCCACCCCGCCGCGGGTACGGGCCGCGATCCGGGCAGGCGTACGGCAGGTGCGGCTGGCCGGGCTCGTGGTCCTGGTGCTGTGGCTGCTGGCGACGGCCCTGACGCCGCCCGGTTCGGCGGCGCCGGCCCTGCACGGCTGGTTCGTACTGCCGCTGCTGCTGGTCGGCGGCTCCCTGCTCATCGCCCGGATCGAGATCCATCCGTACACGCGCTGGGCCTCGTACGCCGGACAGCAGGCGCTCGCCCGCTTCGGCGTGCCCCGGCCGCGGTCGGGCGAGGGCGACCCCGGGTCGTACGACGAGGGCCGGCTGCTCTCGGCGGTGGCGGTGAGCGGCCCGCGCGTCCTGCCGGAGCCGGAGCTGCGCGCGGCCTTCGGCGAATAGGGCAGGCAGGGCGGGCAGGGCGGGCAGGGCGGGTAGGGCCGCCGGCGCGGGTAGGGCGAATAGGAGGAGTTTCCCGGGTGTGTGCCCGACACCCCGGCGGCCTCCTTTACTTCGCCAAATGCTCAGCGAATTATCCCTTTTGTTGCGCAGCTACGAAGGGATCGGCCGTTGAGGGCAGCAGTGCTGTACGGAATGCTCGGTTCGCTCGCTCTCACCGGCCTCGCGGCCGTCCCCGCCGCGGCCCACCCGGACGACCCGTCACCGGCGGCCCACGCGAAGGCCCACGCGAAGGCCCCCGACCTCGCCCCGGACCTGGCGCGCGTACGGCAGGGCGTGGACGTCGTCGCCGCGCGCGCCGCGCGGGCCGGGATCACGTACGGCGCCTGCCCCGCCGCCGAGAACCTCCCCGACACGGTGCGGTGCGGCACGGTGCGGGTCCCGCTCGACTACGCCGACCCGGCCGGCGAGCAGATCGAACTGCTGGTGAGCCGCGTCCCCGCCACCGGCCCGGCCGCGGAGCACCTCGGCGCGCTGGTCTACAACCCGGGCGGCCCCGGCGGCTCCGGCACGTACTTCCCGCTGCTCAGCCGACTGACCGAGTGGCAGAGCCTGGCCCGCGCCTACGACTTCGTCGGCTACGCCCCGCGCGGTGTCGCCCCGTCCGGGCCGCTGTCGTGCCAGGACCCGGCGGAGTTCGCCGAGGCCCCCTCGCACAGCCCCCAGTCCCCCACCGAGCAGGACAAGGCGGCGCGCAACGAGGACGCCAAGGCGTACGCGGCGGGCTGTGCGGCCAACCGCGGCGTCGAGCACTACACCTCGATCAACAACGCCCGGGACCTGGAGGTGCTGCGGGCCGCGCTGCACCAGCCGAAGCTGAACTACCTGGGCGCCTCGTACGGCACGTACTTCGGCGCCGTCTACGCCGCCGCCTTCCCGGAGCGGGTGGGGCGCATGGTCTTCGACAGCGCGGTCGACCCGTCCCCGCGGAAGGTCTGGTACGAGAACAACCTCATCCAGTCCGAGGCGTTCGAAGGCCGCTGGGCGGACTTCCGCGCCTGGGTCGCCGCACACGACGACGTGTACGGGCTGGGCTCGACCGCGAACGAGGTGCAGCGGTCGTACGACAAGGTGCGGGCGGCCGTGGAGAAGGAGCCGGCCGGCAAGCGCGTCGGCACGGCCCAGCTGCAGGCGGCGTTCCTGAAGACGGGGTACGCCGACGACTTCTGGCCGATCGCGGCGACGGCGCTCGCGGACTTCGCCGACGGATCGCCGGCGGCGCTGGTGGAGTTCGCGTCGGTGGACCCGGCGGACTTCGCCTCCGAGGAGAACGGCAACGCGGTCTACACGGCCGTGGAGTGCAACGACGCCGCGTGGCCGGCGGACTGGAAGGTGTGGGACGCGGACAACACGCGGCTCGCGCGCCGGGCGCCGTTCGAGACGTGGGACAACGTCTGGATGAACCTGCCGTGCGCGTACTGGAAGACCCCGCGCCAGCAGCCCGTCGACGTACGCACGTCGCACGGCACGCTGCCGCCGGTGCTGGTCCTCGCGGCGGAGCGGGACGCCGCCACGCCGTACGCGGGAGCGAAGGAGCTGCACCGCCGCCTCGCGGGCTCGACCCTCGTCACGGAACGCGGCTCCGGCTCCCACGGCATCGCGGGCGGCCCCAACACCTGCGTGAACGCCCACGTGGACGCGTACCTACTGCACGGCCGCACCCCGGGCGCAGCAGCCTCCTGCGGCCCCCACGCGGCCCCGACGGCGGTCCGGGAGTCCCCGGGGGCCTGACGGCTCAGGGTCCCAGTTCGGCCTGCAGCCGATCCGGCCAGCCCTCGTCGGCCAGTTCGGCTGCGACCAGCAGGTCGCGCCAGTCCGTCAGCGCGAGCCGGACGGCGTCCCGGAACCGGCGGACGCTCCCGGAGGCGAGCAGGATGATCGCGGCCTGCAGGCGCTCGCTTGCGAAGTGCGCAGCGTCATAGCCCGCGGTCTCCGGGAGTTCTTCGAGTAAGCGGACGATCTCCGGCGCGGAGCCGGGATCCGGGAAGTCGCGCCGGATCCGGCGCTCGAGTCGCGTACTGATCGGCACCGTACCCCGCCCTCCCGGGGGCCAAGCCCCTTCCAGGCTATCCCGCGGCACCGACACCGCCGCCTGTTGTCCACAGGTGACGGGCCGGTGCCGGGCGCACCGGGCTCAGGCCAGGCCCGCCACCAGTTCGGATACCGCCTTGCGGCGGCCCGTGTAGAACGGGACCTCCTCGCGGACGTGCATGCGGGCCTCCGAGGCGCGGAGGTGGCGCATGAGGTCGACGATGCGGTAGAGGTCGTCCGCCTCGAAGGCGAGGATCCACTCGTAGTCGCCGAGGGAGAAGGACGCGACCGTGTTGGCGCGGACGTCCGGGTAGCCGCGGGCCATCTTGCCGTGGTCGGCGAGCATGCGGCGGCGGTCCTCGTCGGGCAGCAGGTACCAGTCGTACGAGCGGACGAAGGGGTACACGGAGACGTAGTCGCGCGCCGTCTCGTCGGCCAGGAAGGCCGGGATGTGCGAGCGGTTGAACTCCGCCGGGCGGTGCAGCGCCATGTTCGACCAGACGGGGTCGAGGGCGCGCCCCAGCTTCGTGCGGCGGAAGAGGTTGTACGCCTCCTGCAGCGCGTCCGCGGTCTCCGCGTGCCACCAGATCATCAGGTCCGCGTCGGCCCGCAGCCCGGACACGTCGTACGTGCCGCGGACCACGACGTCCTTCGCGGCCAGCTGGTCGAACAGCTCCTGCACCTCGTCGGCGTAGCCGGCGCGGTCCTCCGGCAGCACGTCGCGGAGCCGGAACACGGACCAGAGGGTGTAGCGGATGACCTCGTTGAGGTCCTTGGCCTTCTTGCCCGCGTTGGGGATGCGGTCTGGTGCGGCAGTCATGCCCTCATTGTCCCAGGTGCCCCGAGCAGCTCGTCGGCGGCCCGGCCCGCGCTCGCGACGACCGCCGGGATGCCCACGCCGTCGTACAGCGCACCGCACACCGCGACCCCGGCGGGCAGGGCGGCGCGGATCCGCGCGACCCGGTCGACGTGGCCGACGGCGTACTGCGGCAGCCCGCCCTCCCAGCGGCTGACCTGCGACGCGACGGGCTTGGCGGTCAGGCCGACGGCCTGCCGCAGATCGGTGAGCGAGGCGTCGACCAGCTCGCCGTCGGCGCGCCCGAGGTCGGCGGTGTCGCCGTACCGCCCGACGGACGTGCGCAGCAGGAACAGCTCGGAGTCCCCCGCCCACGCCCACTTGCGGGAGGAGAAGGTGGACGCCTTGATGGTGCGGCCATCGACGGGCGGTACGAGGAAGCCGCTGCCGGCCGGCAGCCGCTCCTCGGCCTCGTCGCGCCGGAACGCCATGGTGACCAGCGCCATCGACGCGTACTCCACCTCCGCCAGCTCGCGCGCCGCCCCGGGCACCGGCTCGCGCAGCAGCCGCGCGGCGGCCGGCCCGGGCAGGGCGACGACGACCGCGTCGGCGTCGTATGCCGTGCCGTCCGCCGTGGTGACACGCCAGCCCTCGGCGGTCCGGGCCAGCGAGCGGGCCGCGGTGCCGGTACGGATCGTCCCGCCAGCCGCACGTACGTCGTCGGCCACGGCGAGCGGCAGCCGCCCGATGCCCCCGTCGAGGCCCATGAACACCGGGCCGTCCGCCTTCGGCGCCGCCGCCTGCACGGCGCGCACGGCGTCGGTGAGCGTGCGCCCGGCGCGCAGCGCGTCGTACAGGGCGGGCATCGCCGCGCGCAGCGAGATGCGGTAGGCGTCGCCCGCGTACACGCCGCCGAGGAGCGGTTCGACGAGCCGGTCGACGACCTCGCGGCCCAGCCGGGACGCCACGTACGCGCCCACGGCGACGTCGTCGCCGACCTCCGCGGGCGCCAGCTCCGCCTCGTGCGCGATGCGCGCCAGCGCCTCGTCGGACACGACACCGGAGGCCCGCAGCACGTCGGCCGATGCCGGGACGCCCATCACATGCCCCTGCGGCATGGGCCGCAGCGCGTCCCTCGTCCAGACGTACGCGCCCGCGACGGCCACCGGCCGCAGCGCGTCGCCGAGGCCCACCTCGCGGGCCAGGTCCACGGCCTCGGGCCGGCGGGCGAGCATCGACTCGGCGCCCAGATCGACGGGCAGCCCCTCGATCTCGCCGGCGTACAGCTTGCCGCCGACGCGGTCCGCCGCCTCCAGCACGGTGACCCGGGCGCCGCCCCGCAGGAGCCGTCGCGCCGCGGCCAGTCCCGCGATTCCGCCACCGATGACCACGCATTCCATACGGCCACTCTCTCAGACGCCGATCCGCGCCCCGACCGTGACCTCTTCGTGGCCGCGGCGGGCAACCGGAGGCGCGGCCGCCGCGTCCAACGGGCACATTCGACCTACTTCCCGGGGGGACGACGATGCGCAGAGGCATCCCCGCACTCGCCGCGCTGCTGCTGGCCGCGGCGCTGACCGTCACCGGCTGCGGTGCGGGCGACAACGACGCCGGCAGCGACAGCGCCAAGTCAGGTGAGAGGGCCCAGTCCTCGGACGGGGGCGGCGCGGCGCAGAAGGAAGCCGCAGGCCCCGACGCCGCCGCCCCCGGCACCGCGCCCAGCTCCGCCGCCCAGGGCGGCCGCCTCAAGCTCGCGCCGACGGCGCTGATCCGTACGGCGGAGGTGACCGTACGGGCGAAGGACGTGGCCGGCACGGTGGCCGAGGCCAGGACCGCGGTCGAGACGGCCGGCGGCTATGTGAGCAACGAGTCGGTGAACACCAGGCGGGGCTCCGAGCACGCGGTCGTCACGCTCAAGGTCCCGGCGGACATGTACGACACGACGCTGGCGGACGTCGCGGAGCTCGGCGACAAGCTCCTCAGCCGCGACGTGAAGGTCCAGGACGTCACCGACCAGGTCGTCGACGTGGACAGCCGGGTGAAGTCCGCGCGGGCGAGCGTGGACCGGATCCGCAAGCTGATGGACGAGGCGACCCGGATCAGCGACGTCGTCGCCCTGGAGGGCGAACTCTCCACCCGCGAGGCGAACCTGGAGGCGCTGCTCGCCCAGCAGGCGTCGCTGAAGGACCGCACGAGCCTCGGCACGATCACGCTCGAGGTCCTCGAGCCGGACCAGGCCCCGAAGCCGAAGGACGACGACGATCCGACGATCCTGTCCGCCCTGTCCGGCGGCTGGGACGCGTTCGTCGGCACGCTCCGCTGGATCGGCATCGTGCTGGCGGCGGCGGCCCCGTTCGCGGCCGTGGCCGTGGTCCTGTGGTTCGCCGTGCGCACCCTGCGCCGCCGGCTCCCGGACCGCGCCCCGGCCCCGCCGGCCCTGTCGCCGCCGGTCCCGTGGGTGTCGGGCCCGCCTCCCGCGCCGGGCGGCGACGAGAAGGAGTGAGCAACCACCCCCACCAGGACGCCCCGATGCTGCGGGAACGAACACCGCAGGATTAGCGTTGGGTGCACGACGCGACGAAAGGACGTCATGGTGGGGGCGAAGCAGCGGCTGGTGGTCATCGGCGGGGACGCGGCGGGTATGTCCGCCGCGTCCCAGGCGCGCAGACTGAAGAACGAGGACGAACTGGACATCACCGCGTTCGAACGCGGCCACTTCTCCTCGTTCTCCGCCTGCGGCATCCCCTACTGGGTCGGCGGCGAGGTCGCGGCCCGCGACGACCTCATCGCCCGAACACCCGGGGAGCACCGCGCCCGCGGCATTGACCTGCGGATGCGCACCGAGGTCACGGAGATCGACCTGGACCGCCAGTGCGTCCGCACCCGCGACCTCGACGACCCCGCCGCCGACGAGCGCTGGCACGGCTTCGACCACCTCGTGATCGCCACCGGCGCCCGTCCCACGCGCCCGCGGCTCCCCGGCATCGACGCCCCGGGCGTGCACGGCATCCAGACGCTGGACGACGGCCAGGCGCTCATCGACGTACTGGACAAGGAGCGGGTGCGCCACGCGGTCGTCGTGGGCGCCGGCTACATCGGCGTGGAGATGGCGGAGGCGCTGGTCCACCGCGGTATCGACGTCACCGTGCTGGAGGCGGCGGACGAGCCGATGAGCACCCTCGACCCGGACATGGGGCGGCTGGTGCACGACGCGATGAACGGCATGGGCGTCCGCACGGTCACGGGCGCCGCGGCGACGGCCGTCCTCACCGACGCGGAGGGCCGGGCCCGCGCGGTCGCCACGGAGGACGACGAGTACCCGGCGGACGTCGTCGTCCTCGGTCTCGGCGTACGCCCGGAGACCGCCCTCGCCAAGGACGCGGGCCTCCCCCTCGGCTCGTACGGCGGACTGCTGACGGACCTCGCGATGCGGGTGCGCGGCCAGGAGAACATCTGGGCCGGCGGCGACTGCGTCGAGGTCCTCGACCTGGTCGCCGGCCGCACCCGCCACATCGCGCTCGGCACGCACGCCAACAAGCACGGCCAGGTCATCGGTACGAACGTGGGCGGCGGCTTCGCGACCTTCCCCGGTGTGGTCGGTACGGCGGTGTCGAAGGTCTGCGATCTGGAGATCGCCCGGACGGGGCTGCTGGAGGCGCAGGCGCGGGAGGTGGGCCTGCAGTTCCTGACGGTGCGGATCGAGTCGACGAGCCGCGCCGGCTACTACCCGGGCGCCGCGCCGATGACGGTGAAGATGCTCGCGGAGCGCCGTACGGGCCGGCTGCTGGGCGTCCAGATCGTGGGCCGGGAGGGCGCGGGCAAGCGGGTGGACATCGCGGCCGTCGCGCTGACGGCGGGCATGACGGTGGAGCGGATGACGTCGCTGGACCTGGGCTACGCCCCGCCGTTCTCCCCGGTCTGGGACCCGGTCCTGGTCGCGGCGCGCAAGGCCGCGGCGGCGGTCGCGGCGGACATGCGGGGGTAGTTCGGGCCACCCGGCGCGGATATCCGGAGGCGGCCGGGCAGCCCGCCTGACAGGATGCGGGCCATGGCCGAACTGGTGGATCAGGTGGACGAGGACGACCGCGTCGTCGCGGTGGTGGAGCGGGCGGAGGCGATGCGTGCGCGGCTGCTGCACCGGATCGCGGTGACGGTCTGCCGCGACGCCGAGGACCGGATTCTGGTGCACCGCCGCCCGGACGACGACAGCCGCCACCCCGGGCACTACGACACGGTGGCCGGCGGCGCCGCGGAGGCGGGCGAGAGCTACGGCGAGGCGGCCGCGCGGGAGTTGCGGGAGGAACTGGGCATCCGGCTCGCGGAGCCGCCGCGCCTGGTGTTCAAGCGGATCTACGAGGGGCCGTACGGCCCGTACTGGATGGGCGTGCACGAGGCGCGCCTCGGTCCGGCGGAGACGGCCTCGATCACCCCCGAACCGCGCGAGATCGCGTGGTGGGGCTGGATGACCGTGGACGAGATCCGGGACGCCGCACGCACGCTGCCGTTCGTGGGCGGCGAGGGCAGCGCGCTGTGGACCTACCTGGAGGAGACGGGCTGAGGACCCGCGTTCAGCGCGCGGTGCGCTCGTGGACGTACTCCACCAGCGCCGTCAGCGCCTCGGGGTCGGTGTTCGGCAGCACCCCGTGCCCGAGGTTGAACACATGGCCCTCGAGCCCCGACGCGGCGGCGAGCACCTCGTCGGTCTGCGCCCGTACGGCCTCGCGCGGGGCGAAGAGGACGGCGGGGTCGAGGTTGCCCTGCAGGGCCTTCCCCGGTCCGACGCGCCGCGCGGCCTCGTCCAGCGGCACGCGCCAGTCGACGCCGACGACGTCCGCACCCGCCTCGCCCATGAGCCCGAGCAGTTCGCCCGTACCGACACCGAAGTGGATGCGGGGCACGCCGTACCCGGCGACGGAGTCGAAGACCTTGGCGGAGGCCGGCATGACCAGGCGCCGGTAGTCGGCGGGCTTCAGCGCGCCGACCCACGAGTCGAAGAGCTGCACGGCCGACGCTCCGGCCTCGATCTGCACCTTCAGGAACGCGGAGGCGATGACCGCGAGCCGGTCCAGCAGCGCCGTCCACAGCTCCGGGTCGCCGTACATCATGGCCTTGGTGTGCTCGTGGTTACGGGACGGGCCGCCCTCCACGAGATAGCTGGCCAGCGTGAACGGCGCCCCGGCGAAGCCGATCAGCGGGGTGGCGCCGAGCTCGCCGACGAGCATCCGGATGGCCTCGGTGACGTACGGGACGTCCTCCGGCTGCAGATCGCGCAGCTGCGCCAGGTCCTCCCGCGACCGGATCGGACGGGCGACGACCGGGCCGACACCGGGCTTGATGTCCAGGTCCACGCCGATGGCCTTGAGCGGTACGACGATGTCGCTGTAGTAGACCGCCGCGTCGACGCCGTGCCGGCGTACGGGCTGCAGGGTGATCTCGGTGACCAGCTCCGGCATCATGCAGGAGTCGAGCATGGCGATGCCGCGGCGCACCTCGAGGAACTCGGGCAGCGACCGCCCGGCCTGCCGCATGAACCACACCGGCGTGTGCGGGACCGGCTCCCGCCGGCAGGCCTTCAGGAAGGCCGACTCACGCAAGGCGGTGCTGGGTACGACGGTGCTGCCACTCTGCCCGAAACCAAGAGAACTCACCCCCGCATCTTCGCACGCGTGAGCCCGCGCCCCGGACACACCCTGCCCCCGGGTGGCAGCGGTGCACGCGCCACCGGGGGCGCCCGCCGGGCCGCTGCCCCCGAGGGCCACCGGAGGGCCGGCCGAGGCGGCCGCCGGGACCTGCCCGCTGAGCGCGCGGATCACCTCGGGCGGGCACGCCGAGACGATCCGTATCCGGGACTCCGCCCCGGACCCGGTGGAGGGGCGGGACCAGGTGGGGGGTGGGAGCACCGGGACCCGGTGGGGATGGGAGCGCACCGGGGGCCGGGATCGGGCAGCCCGGGGGTGAGGGCCGGCGGCTTGGAGCCGGGGACCCTCGACACCGAAGGCGCCGACGTCAGGCAAGACAACCGGTAACGGGCGGCGTGCGGGCGGGGGCAACCCCGCGCCGAAGGCGCGGGGCGGCGCCGGCACGAACGGATGAACCCCAACGCGGGGTCCAGGGGCGGAACCCCGGGACGCGGTGCCGCGGACACCCCGCCGGACGGCGATCCGCACCCATCCGGGTGTCATCCCCACCTGAAGCCCTCACTCCCCATACCCTTCCCGCATGGCAGCGGCTCCTGGACACCTGGCTGATGACCCCCGAGATACACCCGAGGAGGACGAGATCCCGCTTCTCTTCCGGCAGGCGGTGGAGGCACTGCGAACCGCCCCCGTACCCTCCGGGATGCGGCTGGAGAAGACACGCGCACCGCGCAGGCTCGCGCCGTACGCGTACGCGCTGGAGGCCGCGGTCCTGGGCGAGGACGACGACGAGGAGGAGGCGGCCGACGGCAGGCTCGTACTCCTGCACCACCCCGACGGCCACGAGGCATGGCGCGGGACGTTCCGCCTGGTCACCCTCGTCAGGGCGGAGCTGGAACCGGAGATGGCCGCCGATCCGCTGCTGCCCGAGGTGTGCTGGTCCTGGCTGACGGGCGCGCTGGACACCCGCGGCGTGTCCTACCGGGAGCCGAGCGGCACGGTGACGCGAGCGGGCTCGTACTACTTCGGCGGGATGGCGACCCGCGCCCCCTCCACGAAGATCGAGATCCGGGCGTCGTGGACCCCGCACGAACACCCGACGTCGCTCGGCGCGCACCTGACGGCCTGGTGCGAACTGCTCCGCCAGTGCGCGGGCCTCCCCCCGGCCCCGGTGGGCTTCCCACCCACGGCGGGAGGCGGCGCGGTGGTCCCCCTCCCCCAGCGCCGGGGGCCGCGCACGACGCGCTAGGTGCGCGGCAACCCCGTACACGAAAACCCGCGGGCGCCGCCCCCCCTCGTCCGGGGAGCGGCGCCCGCGCCAGAGCAAACAACCGGCAGCGGTACCGCTTCAACCCGCCGCCGTCACGGCCGGTCGGCCGGGGTGCTCCACGCGCGGCAGAGCACCCCGGCGGAGTCCGGCTCAGGCGGTCGGCATCGTGTCGAAGAAGCCGACGCCGTGGTCATGGAACTGCTTGACCGCCTGGTGGACATCATCGGCGGACAGCTTCTTGCCGGCCTGGAAGTAGAACCAGTCGATCTGCATGTCCCAGGTGCGGTCGCCGCTGAAGGGCAGGTCCACGAACCAGGTGTTGAAGTTGACGTGCATGTCGATGCTCGGCGCGTAGTCCTTGTCGTGGTGAAAGAGCGTCCGGCCGTCCAGGCGGTAGGTGACGCCGTCGCCGTCCACCGTCATCATCATGGTGTGCCAGCCGGCCAGGCTCTCGTCCGTCTGCTTGGTGACCCGGTCGCGATTCTCGGCATTCCGCCAGGAGTTGGTGTCCAGCTGCGGCCCCGGAGCCCCCCAACCACCGTTCGGCAGGTACTCGTTGTCCAGCTCGCTGTACCCCGCGTCCGACTTGGCGATCGTGTAGAACGTCTGGTTGACGTGGTCGCCGTTGCGGCCGCTCGACGGCTTGTCGGTGAAGTGGATACGGGCAGCGTACGTGCCGTTGCGGAACTTGGCGGCCTTGGTCCCGAGCGAGGCCTGCTTGGTGCCGGACTTGGTGCCGTCGGTGCGGGCACGCAGCTGTGCCACTTGGCCGTCCATCGCCTTTTCGTTCCCCGGGAAGGTGACCCCGCTCCTCGACCAGGTGTTGTCGATACCGGGTCCGCCCTCGCTGGTGCGCACCAGCCAGCCGTGCTTGAACAGCGCGGTGTCCTTCGCGCTCACGTAGTTGAAGTTGTCGAACATGGCGCTGTCGGGGATTTCGACCGCGGGTTCAGCCTGTGGCGCAGCGGCGGTCTCGGCGGACTGGCCGCCCGGCTCCTTGCCCCACTCGAACAAGCCGTCGCGGTAGGCGGTGACCCGCTCGAACGCCCGGAACGTGGACATGGAGCCGTCGAAGGACCAGTCGTCGCTCTGCTTGAAGGGCTTGTGGTCGGTTCTGAAGAGCTGGAGCTCCAGGCCGCGGCTGTTCGCACCCGGGGCGAGTCGGCCCGCCTGGTCGGTGAAGCCGATCTCCAGGTAGTGGTCGGCCTGTTCGGTGGGGGAGGCCATGGCGACGATCGTTCCGGTGACGTTCGAGCAGCCCATCGGCGCCTCCACGCAGTTGAACGCGTAGGGCACGTCTCCGTCGGCCGTGAAGTAGTAGCGCACGGTCAGCTGGTGGAGCGACACGGTCTTCTTGGACGTGTTGAAGACCTCCAGCCAGGGTTTGGCGACCGCTGTCGAGTCCTCCGCGGTGGCCGTCCGGTAACGGACGGTGAGCTCGACGGGCTCCGGATGGAAGTGCTTCCAGAGCGGCTTGGCCGCCGCGGCCGCCGCGGCCGCGATGATCACAAAGACCAGGACCTTGAAAACTCTGCCTATGCGGCTGCGCGGCCGACGGCGGCGAGTGGTCGCCACAGGTTCTCCTCGGGTGGGGGCGGGGCCGTGCGGCCAGCGGTGGATCGGCGCAGAGACTACAGGTCGTCCTGCGATGGGGAAGCTGGCCCCTTGACGAGTGCGACTCCAATCCCGGTTGACGAGTGCGACTCCCATCCCGGCCGACAGGCGAGAGTGGCCAAAGGTTGTACTGAGCAAGCTGTGGCAAATGCCACGCCCGTCGATGGCGTAGAACGTCCGGAGTGAGGCTATGTTCAGACGTCGTTTGATCGTTTTTCGGATTAGCGTGCCACCGGCTTGCCTCGTCGGCCCGTGGCTCTGAGGTGGAGCCCATCATCGTGACCAGAACGCCCCCGATCGACCTCGTCGTCGTCGGCCTCGGATATGTCGGCCTTCCGCTGGCGCGGGCAGCTGCCGGGGCAGGTCTCCAGGTGGTGGGCATCGACCGCAGCAGGCGGGTGGTCGAGGGGCTCAACGCAGCTTCGTCGCACATCGACGACATCAGTGACAGCGATGTCGCGGCCATGCTCGAGCGTGGTTTCCGTGCGGTGGACCGGCCCGAGGTCATCGCGGACGCCGCGGCAGTAGTGGTGTGCGTGCCCACCCCGCTGACCGAGCACGGTGCTCCCGACCTCACGGCGGTGAACGCGGCGGTCGGCGACATCGCCGCCCACCTGGCACCCGGCACCCTCGTCGTACTGGAGTCGACCACCTACCCGGGGACCACCGACGAGGTGGTCCGCCCCCGCCTGGAGGCCGGCGGCATGGTGGCGGGACGGGACTTCCACCTGGCCTTCTCGCCCGAGCGGATAGACCCGGGCAACCCGCACTACGGCCTGGAGAACACGCCGAAGGTCGTCGGTGGCACCACGGCCGACTGCACCAAGGCGGCCCGCGCCCTCTACGAGCGCTTCGTCGGAAGTGTCGTCGAGGCCAAGGGCACGCGTGAGGCCGAGATGGCCAAGCTCCTCGAGAACACCTACCGGCACGTCAACATCGCCCTCGTCAACGAGATGGCCATGTTCTGCCGGGAGATCGGTGTGGACCTCTGGGACGCCATCCGCTGCGCCTCGAGCAAGCCGTTCGGCTTCGCCCCCTTCTACCCGGGCCCGGGCGTCGGCGGTCACTGCATCCCGATCGACCCCAACTACCTCTCCTACAAGGTCCGCTCGCTCGGCATCCCGTTCCGCTTCGTGGAGCTCGCCCAGGAGATCAACCAGCGGATGCCCGCGCACGTCGTCTCGCGGGCCGCGGACCTCCTCAACGAGCACGGCAAGCCCGTGCGCGGCTCGCGCATCCTGGTCCTCGGCGTCACCTACAAGCCGGACATCTCCGACCAGCGTGAGAGCCCGGCCCTGGATGTCGCGGAGCTGCTGCTGGCCCGCGGCGCCGAGCTGTCCTACTTCGACCCGAGGGTGGAGGACTGGACGGTCGCCGGCGGCGCCGTGCCGCGCGTGCACGACTATCTGGCCGCCGCAGCCGACGCGGACCTGACGGTCCTGCTCCAGCCGCACCGCGAGCTGGACCTCGAGCGGCTGGCAGACTCCGCCCGCCTGCTCTTCGACACCCGGGGCAAGTCTGCGGACCACCCCCAGGTGGTCAAACTGTGAGTCAGCAGGACACTTACATACCGGGCGCGATCGACTCGGCCGGGGGCCGCGGGCACCGGCGCAAGAAGCAGCTGCGGGTCTCGTACCTCTTCTTCCTCGGTATCGCCGCGGTGATCCTCACCAAGCTGGACCCGGACTCCCTGCACATCTACTCGTTCGGTGCGATGGGTCTGCTCACCCTGAAGATGCTCGGGGCGCTCTTCTACCGACCCGCGCGGCCGGACCGCGAGGACCTGCTGTACCTCGACCAGCTCTGGGTGACGGCAGTCATCCCGATCTACAACGAGGACCCGGTGATGTTCGAGCAGGGGATGCGCAGCGTGCTCGCGCAGAGCCGGCTCCCCAACGAGATCCACATCATCGACGACGCGAGCGCGAACCCCTCGGGCATCAAGGTGGCCAGGAGGCTCAAGAGCGAGTTCGAGGCGCTGGGCGTGAAGTTCACGGTCAGCGTGCAGCCCCAGAACAAGGGCAAGCGCGAGGCCCTCGCCCTCGGCTTCGAGGCCGCCCCGTACTCGGACATCTTCCTGTGCGTGGACTCCGACACGGTGCTCTCCCGGGACACCTTCCGCGAGCTGCTGCTGCCCCTGGCTGACGACCGGGTGATGGCGTCGACGGGCATGGTGCTGGCGCTCAACCACGACAGCAACATCTTCACGCGCCTGCAGGACCTCCGGTACGGGAACTCCTTCCTCTTCGAGCGGGCCGCGTACTCCCGGTTGAAGTCGGTGCTGTGCTGCTGCGGCGCGCTCTCCGCGTACCGTGGCTCGCTGGTGCGCAAGTACCTGCCGGACTTCCTGAACCAGCAGTTCCTCGGCAAGCCCGCGGTCTTCGGTGACGACCGCCGGATGACGAACTACTGCCTCATGGAGGGACAGGTCGTCTTCCAGGAGACGGCGGTCGGCTACACGGCCGTCCCGGAGAAGCTGCCGCACTTCCTGCGCCAGCAGGTCCGCTGGAACAAGTCGTTCTTCCGCGAGTCCCTGTGGGCCTTCGTGCACCAGAAGAAGTACCGGCCCGCCTTCTGGCTGACCTGTATGGAGCTGGCGCTCTGGCTCGTCTTCGGCTCGGCGATGTTCTACTCGATGGTGATCCTGCCGGCCTTGCATCCGGAGCGGTTCCTCAACCACCTCGGGGACTATCTGGTCTTCATGGTCCTCATGGGCTACCTGCGGAACGTGCGGTACCTCGACTTCCCACGCCGCGGAATGGGCTTCATCAGGCGCTTCGGCATGTTCCTGCTGGCCCCGCTGTACGGCGTCATCCAGCTGCTGCTCCTGACCCCGCTGCGGTTCTACGCGCTGCTGACCCTGGGCCAGGGCAGCTGGGGCACCCGCCAGGGCGGCGTCGAGGTTTCGGTCGCCGGACATGAGGACGGCGTGTCCGAGGTCTGGGAGGAGGAGGACCCATACTCCGATCCCCGGGTCACCTCCACCATCGAGATGATGCGTCTGGAGGGTCTGGCGCTGCAGCGTACGATGCCGCACCACAGGCCTGGTGTCGCCGCGACTCCGGTCCAGGGGTACGGCGGGCACACCCAGTCGGAGATGCAGGAGCTCGGCAGGTCCGCGCCTCCGCAGCCGGTGACCTGGAACGCGGCTGTGCAGCCGCCGGTTCCGCAGCAGGGTTACGAGATGCCGCAGCCCATCCGTACGCCGCGGCCTGCGCCCAGCTGGGCGCACCACGACGACCAGCAGCCCCGGGCGCGGCGCCGCTGGCAGGACGAGGGCGCGCAACCCGTGCAGACCGGTCCGCAGCAGCCGCCGGCACCCGCGTATCCGCAGCAGCAGCACGCGCCGCAGTATCAGCAGCCGGGATATCCGGCGCAGCATCCGCAGGGCCCCGCGCAGCATCAGCAGCAGGCAGGGTATCCCGGTCAGCATCCGCAGGGCCCCGCGCAGCATTACCCGCAGCCGGGCCCGGCGTATCCGCAGCAGCCGGGTACCGGATATCCGCAGCAGCCGGGGTTCACCCACCAGCAGCAGCCGTCCCCGCAGCGGCCCGGCCCGGAGCAGCGAGGCTCCCACCAGTGGTTCGGGGACGACGCGCAGCAGGATGCGCACCAGCACGGTCACAACCGGTAGAGCAGCAGATCAACGGCCGGGGAGACCGGAACCCGTATCGGGTTCCGGCCGAAGTTCTCGCCCTCGACCTCGATCGGGACGGTGAGCGTGGCGTCCTCGCCG
>NZ_JBFAXR010000155.1:0-18106 GCF_040680895.1 Streptomyces sp. NPDC051940
GCCGATCAGCGGCACCTGACCGCCTTCGGCGGGCCGCGAGATCAGACGGATTGCGGGGGCTTGGCCCCGGAACCCCCCGGGGGGAGCCGGGGTCGGGTGAGAGCGGCGGGTGCCGATCAGCGGCACCTGACCGCCTTCGGCGGGCCGCGAGATCAGACGGATTGCGGGGGCTTGGCCCCGGAACCCCCCGGGGGGAGCCGGGGTCGCGTGAGAGCGGCGGGTGCCGATCAGCGCCGGACTCCGAGGGGCCGCCCGGTCCGCCGACGGAGTCGGGTGCCGATCCGCGCGCACGCCCGGTACGCAACCACCCCGCCCCCGCGGGGTCCAGGGGCGAAGCCCCCGGAATCCGTCGGTGGCACACTCCGCCGAGCCGCCCGGCCCGCCGACGGAGTCGGGTGCCGATCCACACGCACGCCCCGTACGCAACCACCCCACCCCGCGGGGCCCAGGGGCGAAGCCCCGGACCCCGTCCGCCCGGGCACCCCGCCGGAGGCGCCGAGGCGTCACGGCCGGGGGATGTTGCGGAGGTTCGACCTGGCCAGGTCCAGCATCGTGCCGACGCCGCCGTCCAGCACCGTGCGGCCCGCCGCCAGGGCGAAGCCGCGGACCTGGGCGGCCGTGATGTGGGAGGGGACGGAGAGGGCGTTGGGGTCCGTGATGATCTCGACGAGGGCCGGCCCCGGACGGGACAGCGCCTCGCGCAGCGTCGGCGCGATGTCCGCGGGCTTCTCCACACGCCAGGACGGGATGCCGATCCCGCGCGCGATCGCGGAGTAGTCCACCGGCGCGTGGTCCGTCTCGTACGCCGGCAGCCCGTCCACCAGCATCTCCAGCCGTACCATCCCCAGCGACGAGTTGTTGAAGACCACCGTCTTCACCCCGAGGCCGTGCTGCTTGACCGTGATCAGCTCGCCCAGCAGCATGCTCAGGCCGCCGTCGCCGGACATCGAGATCACCTGCCGGTCCCGGTCCGCGAAGGCCGCCCCGATCGCGTGCGGCAGTGCGTTCGCCATCGTGCCGTGCGTGAAGGAGCCGATGACGCGTCGGCGTCCGTTCGGGGTGAGGTAGCGCGCGGCCCAGACGTTGTTCATGCCCGTGTCGACCGTGAACACCGCGTCGTCGGCGGCGAGCTCGTCCAGCACCCGTGCCGCGTACTCCGGATGGATCGGCACATGCCGGTCCACGTCCTTCGTGTACGCCTCGACGACCTTCGTCAGCGCCCGCTCGTGCTTCTTGAGCATCGTGTCGAGGAAGCCGCGGTCGGACTTCTGTACGAGCAGCGGCTGCAGCGCGTCCAGCGTGGCGGCGACGTCCCCGTGCACCGCCAGCTCCAGCGGCGTGCGCCGCCCGAGCTTCGTCGCGTCCCGGTCGACCTGCACGGTGCGCTCCTGCGGCAGGAACGCGTCGTACGGGAAGTCCGTGCCCAGCAGCACCACCAGGTCCGCCTCCTGCAGCGCCTCGTAGCACGCGCCGTACCCGAGCAGTCCGATCATGCCGACGTCGTACGGATTGTCGTACTGGATCCACTCCTTGCCGCGCAGCGTGTGCCCGACCGGCGCGTTCACCGTCGCGGCGAACCGCATCACCTGCGCGTGCGCGTCCCGCACGCCCGCGCCCGCGAACACCGCGACCTTCGAGGCCGCGTTGACGGCCTTCGCCAGATCGCGCACCGACCGCTCGTCCGGCACCACCGTGCCCGGCGTGACGCAGGGGACGTTGCGGCCGGTGGGGTTGGCGGCCGGCTTGTCGGCGATGTCGCCGGGGAGGACCAGCACGGAGACGCCGCCCGCGCCGAGCGCGTGCTGGGCGGCGATCCGGGCGATGCGCGGCATCTGCTCGGGCTGCGAGATCAGCTCGACGTACCCCGCCGCCTCCGCGAACAGCTTCTCCGGATGCGTCTCCTGGAAGAAGCCGCTGCCGATCTGGTGCGAGGGGATGTGCGAGGCGATCGCCAGCACCGGCGCGCCGCTGCGCTGCGCGTCGTACAGGCCCTGTACCAGATGGGTGTTGCCCGGCCCGCAGGACCCGGCGCACACCGCGAGCCGGCCCGTCAGCTGCGCCTCGGCCGCCGCGGCGAACGCGGCCGCCTCCTCGTTGCGGACGTGCACCCACTCGAGCTTGCCGTCGGTGCGGCGGATCGCGTCCACCAGGGGGTTGAGGCTGTCGCCGACCACCCCGTAGACGCGCTCGACGCCGTACTGGAGGAGGACCTCGACGAGTTGCTCGGCGACGGTGCGCTTGGCCATGACAGCTGTCCCTTCCCTGAAGTTGTCCGCCGTACGGGGAACGATCCGCGGTGGAAGATCATTCCTGTCCGGCGCGCACTCCCGCGGCCGTGGCGAGCGCGGCGCGCTGCGCGGGGGTGATCTCGTCCGGCCAGTAGAGGTACGCGATCCCGCCGGGCCCCGAGGTCTCCTTGCCCTGCCGGTCCAGGCGCCGGGTGCGCAGCCAGATGTTCTCGAAGCTGCGGCGGCCGTAGACACGGCGGACGTCCTTGTTGACGGGTGCGGCCGGGTCGTTGACGACGACGTCCCCGGCGGCCGTGAAGCCGGCGACCACCATGATGTGGCCCGACGTGCCGTACGAGGCGCCGCGCAGCTCGCCCGGGCGGAAGGACATCGACGTGATGACCGGGATCCCGGCGGCGACGAGTTCCTCGGCGTCCGCCAGCGAACCCAGCCGGGTGACCACGCCGTTCATCCCCGGGTACGTGGCGGCGTAGGCGGCGTTGAACGGCCAGTTGCCGCAGCCCTTGTACTGGTAGTCGAAGGTGTGCCGGGCCGCGTGGCAGACCTGCGGGTCCGCGTACGCCCCGTCCACCCAGGACAGCTGCTCGGGGGTGGGCCGGCGGCCCCAGTACTCCAGCACCATCTGGGAGGACGTCGGACTGCACCACGCCTCGCCGCCCCGGTCGTACTGCGGGTACTGGCCGGCGTGCGTCTCCTGCGAGTAGCGCGGTACGTCGAGCACCCGCCCGGCCGCGACGCCCGGCGCGGAGGCCGGTACGTCGGACCGCGGCGGCAGCGCCGACGCCATCACCGACACCCGGCGCACCCGCGGGCCGACGTCCAGACCCTGGCGGCGGAAGAGGGTGACGCGGACGCGGTACGACGTCAGCCGCGTCCCCGCGACCGGGTCCGTGAGCGCGAAGGTGTCCGTGGCGACCGAGCCGGTACGGTCCGACTGACCGTCGACCGAGGCCCGCCGGATGTCGCCGTCGCCGGACGCCCAGCGTCCCATCACCAGCCACGGGGAGCGGGTGCCGTCGCTGTAGCGGCCGCGCAGCTCGATCTGGATCCAGGTGCCGGGCGGGGTTTCGGCGTTCCACGAGACGACCGCCTCCGTCGCGCCCGGCTCCGGCAGGGCGTGGCGCGGGGAGAGCCAGGTGGCGTACTCCCAGCGGGCCGGTGCCTTGGCCTTGGTGCGCAGGTGCGGATCGCGGAACGCGAGGCTGCCGCGCGGCTCGTCGACGCACAGCGCGCCGCCGGAGATCCGGATGCCCGCCCGTACGCCCGCGCGGAAGCCGGCCGCGGTGGACCAGTCGTGGTGGTCGATGAGCGGCGAGCGCCGGTGGCCGAGCGCCCGGTCCGCCGCGGCGGCGGTGGCGGGCGCGGACGCCGGGATCGCCGCGGCGGCGGCCACCGCGGCCGCGAGGACGGTACGGCGGGGCAGGGGGGTGGCGGGAGCGGGCACGACGAGGGCCTCCAGGCGGTTCGGTCGGCGGCTGCCTACGACTATCCGTGGTCGGGCAGGCCGAAGCGAGGAGCCGGAGGCCGCGTCGCGCGGGTCATTCGGGGGTATTTGTCCCTGCCGGGATCTGCCGTCCGGCCTCTCCGTACGGCAGGGGTCAGAGCTTCTCGGGCCCGCCCGGGATCCGCGCCGGCTCGGGCGAGGCGGTGTCCAGCGGCACCGACCAGGAGCGCAGCAGGCCGAGTTGGGCGGCCTGGCGCGGGAGCACCGCGTCCAGCAGCCAGTCGGCCGCGACACGGGTGCGGTTCCCCGGCATCGCCGCCAGGTGGTAGCCGCGGGTGACGGCGCCCGCGAGCGGACCCGACAGCGGCAGGCCGAAGGGGTTGGCGGCCGCGTGCACGCCGCCCAGGTCCACCGCGAAGCCCCGGTCGTGGTGCCGGTACGGCGCCGCCTCGCCGCGGCCCAGGTCGGCGGCGATGTTGCGGGCCGCCGCGGCGCCCTGGCGCCACGCGTGCTGGGCGGTCATCGGGGTGAACCCACCCGGCCGCTCCAGGTCCGGTACGGCGGCCGCGTCCCCGCAGGCGTACACGCCCTCGCGGGCCGGGACGCGCAGGTACTGGTCGACCACCAGCCGTCCGCGCTCCGTCGGCAGACCCACCTTCGACACCAGTGGATCGGGGCGCACGCCCACACACCAGACGAGGCTGCGCGTCGGGACGGACTCCCCGTCGTCCAGCAGCACACCGTCGTGCGTGGCCTCCTTGACCGACGTGCCCGTACGCACCTCGACGCCGCGTCCGCGCAGCACACGGTCCGCCGTACGCGACAGCCGCTCGTCCAGCTCGGGCAGCACCCGGTCGGCGATGTCCAGCAGCAGCCAGCGGGGCGGCGGTTCGCCGCGCAGGGCGGGCTGGTGGCGGGCCAGGTCGCGGGTGAGGAGCTGTCCCTGGGCGGCGACCTCGGTACCGGTGTAGCCGGCGCCGACCACCACGAACGTCTTGCGTGCCGCCCGCTCACCGGCGTCGTCCGCCGCACCGGCCAGCTCCAGCTGGCGGATCATGTGGTCGCGCAGATACAGGGCCTCGGGCAGCCCCCGGAAGCCGTGCGCGTGCTCGGCGATGCCCGGGACGGGCAGCAGCCGGTTGACGCTGCCCACGGTGAGGACGAGCCTGTCGTACGCGAGTTCCCCCTCGTCGCCTTCCGGCCCGGAGTAGCGCACCCGCCGGCCGTCCAGGTCGACGGACGTCGCCTCACCCAGCACCAGCCGCACGCGCGGCAGGGCGCGGGTCAGGGAGACGGTGACCCGGCGCGGCTCCAGCACGGCCGCCGCGACCTGGGGGAGGAGGGGGAGGTAGAGGAAGTAGTCGGTGGGGTTGAGCAGCACGACCTCGGTGTCGGCCGTCGTACGGCGGGACAGGCCCCGCGCGGCCCCGAAGCCGGCGAAGCCCGCCCCGACGACGAGGACGCGCGTGGTCACCAGACCCCTCCGCCGGGGGTGCTGCCCGCCAGCCAGAGCAGCCCGAGCAGGGTGTCGATGGCGCCGAGGGAGAGGGCGATCAGCGCGGGAAGCGGCTGGCCGTCACGCCAGCGGCCCCGCATGGCCACCCAGCCGCAGACCATGGCCAGCGGCCCGAGCAGGACGCTCAGGACGAAGAACCCGGCGACGGCGCCCACCGCGCCGACGATGCCGATGGTCTGCCGCTCCTGTGCGGTGCGCGGCGCCATGGACTGGCCGCCGCGCCGATAGGCGGTGAGTCTCCGGTTTGCCGCCATGAGGGTCCCCTCCCCGTCACTCGTAGTACCGGTGCTCTTCGACCACCGGCGCGGCCGGCGGCGGTGCCTGGATGCGGCGGCGCTTGTAGATGGACACGTAGGCGCCGACTCCGAAGACGCCGACCAGCATCATGATCAGTCCGATGAGGTCGAGGTTCACGCCGCTGATCTGCCAATCGACTCCGACCAGCAGGATCGCGCCGACGGCGATCAGGAAAATGCATCCGCCCATGCCCATGATGAATCGTCCTTTCCGGTCCGGCCGTCACAAGGGCCGGTGGACGAGGCGGGTACCCGGCGGGCAGACCGTCAACCGGCCGTCGGGCCGTTGTCGACGCCGGTCTGCCGCCGGCCGGCGGTCAGGCCGCCGGATGCGCCTCGTCCGGGGCGAACTTCTCGAGGTCGCCCTCGATGCCCCGGCCCCGGGTGCGTACGACCGCCGCCGCCAGCTCCGCGAGCCGGGTGTTGGTGCGCTGGGACAGCCGGCGCAGCACGCCGAGTGCTTCCTCCGCGTCGCAGCCGAGGACGTGCATGAGGATGCCGCACGCCTGGTCGATCGCGGGCCGGGTGCGCATCGCGCCCTCCAGCTGCGCAGCCTGGGTACGGGCCTGGGTGCACGCCCACTCCTGGGCGACGGCCCGAACGGCGAGCTCGCCGAGCACCTCGGTCTCACCGGGCACGAGGGCCAGTTCGCCGGGACGGAAGCTGTACAGCGTCACGGTGAGCGCGACGCCGTCACAGCGGAAGGGGAGCGTCGCGCTGCACCGTACGCCCGAGTCCAGGGCGAGCCCGCGGAACTCGGGCCAGCGCGGCTCGGTCAGCAGGTCGTCGGTGTACGCGGTCTCGTCCGCGTCCAGCGCGGCCTGGATCGGGCCGCTGCCGTACTCCCACTGGATGTCCACCAGCGGAGCCAGGTCCGGATGCGTGACGGCGCTGACCCGGGCCGGGGCGGCGGCGCCGTCCCAGCCGGCTGTCGCCGTCGCGCCGCAACTGCCCGCGGTGACCTGTGTCACCCGCTCGGCCAGCCTCACCAGAGTTCCGGACTCGGGTCCTGCGCTGCGCGGCCCGGTGGGGGTGCGGGGCTGCAGGTTCGGTCGTTCGCTCATACCCGTCGGCTGCCCCGACAGGCGGGCGGAAAACACGTATCGGTGGCTGCGCTGTACACGGGCGGCGGTTTCGAGCCGTGTTGTGAAACCGGAATCTACGGCCGGGGCGCGAGATGGCTCGCGGGGCACTACGGTTCGGCCTATGACCGGCGGCGATGAGCTCAACCGCGAGATCAGCGCGTTCAAGAAGCGGGTGGCGGAGCTGCGCAGCACGCGGGGGCTGCCCGCCGGGTCCCACCCCTCCACACTGGACGCGGCTCTGCTGGAACTCGGCCTCGCCGTCGACACCCTGCTGCCCGGCATCGAACAGCAGCTGGCCGCCCGCCGGGCGGACGAGGGCGAGACCTCGCGTGAACTGCAGTTGCTGCGGGCCGTGTTCCAGCGCCTGCCCCAGCCGGCCGTGCTGCTGGACGGTGAAGGCCTGGTACGGCGCCTGAACTTCGCCGCCGCGCGCGTCTTCGGAATGCGCGCCGGGTACGCCACGGGCCGCCCCCTCGCCAACGCGGTGGCGCACGCCTCCCGCGCGTCCCTGCACAGCCAGGTGGCGGCCGTTGCCCGGGGCGAGGGAGACCGCAGCGTGGACGTCGACCTGATCGGCGTCGAGGACACGGACGGCCGCGGGCTCACCGCGAGCCTCACCGCGCTGCGCGTCCCCGGCGAACCGCGGGCCGTCGTGCTCGCGGTGTTCGGCCCGCCGGGCCGCTCCCAGAGCGCCGCGGCCCGGGTGACGCGCGGAGCGCCCCGCCCCGAACTGGCCGAGGCCAGCCGCAACGCCGAACTGATGGACCTGCTCGACACGATGACCACCACGCTGGTCTCCGCGCACGCCGACGCCCCGCCCGTGCGCCTGACCCGCGCCGCGGGCGTGCTGCACGAGCGGTTCGCCGACTGGGTGGTGGGGGACCTGCTCACGTCCGGCGGCGGCAGGCTGCACCGTGTCGTCGTGCTGGCCCCCGCGGGGAGCGAACCCCTGGCGGAGGACATCCGCGCTCAGGAGCCCGACAGCGCCCCGCTGATCAGCGAGGCCGCGCGGGCGGGCGTCCGGTCCCTGCAGATCCGTCCGCAGGACCCGGACGCCCTGGGCATCGCGTCGGACGGGGAGGCGGTGCTGGAGGTCGCGGGCGTCACCTCCCTGCTCTGCGTGCCGCTCCTCCTGCCCTCCGGGACGGTGCGCGGAGTGCTCACCCTGCTCCGGTGCGGCGGACGTCGCGCCTTCGCTCTGGCCGAGGCCGGTGCGATGGACCGGATGTCACGCCATATCGCACTCGCCCTTCACGCCGTCTGAGCAGCATCGGCAGCAGCCACCACAGGCAGGCGCACAGCCCCACCGCCCCGGCCGAGGCGACGACGCCCGCCGCCCGGCCGAACACCACGTCCACCACCAGCAGCACGGCGCCGCCGAAGGACAGCGCGAGCGCGGCCAGTCCGGTCGCCGACAGCAGCGCGGAGACCTCGACCACGGTGTGCTTCGCGCCGCGCCGGAACAGGCCGCGGTGCACGGCGGCGGGGGCGGTGAGGAGCACCGCCGTGGCCACCGCCAGCAGCAGCGTCGTCACATAGGTGGCGCGCTGCACGGTGTCCAGGACGACGAAGCGCGGCGTGAACGCGAGCGTCAGCAGGAAGGCGAACAGGATCTGCACACCCGTCTGCGTCACCCGCAGCTCCTGCAGCAGCTCGTGGAAGTTGCGATCGTCGCGCTCCAGCAGGGTCTCGTTGCGGTGCCGGTGGGGTCCCCCGTCCTCAGCGGGCGGCACGCGGCGCCTCCACCTCGTCGCGGATACGGGAGCACGTGCGGCTCAGCAGCCGGGAGACGTGCATCTGCGAGATGCCGAGCTGTTCGGCGATGCGGCGCTGCGTCATGCCGCGGAAGAAGCGCATGTACAGGATCCGCCGTTCGCGCTCCGGCAGTTCGCGCAGACAGGGGCGGACCGACTCGCGGTCCACCACACGGTCGTAGCCGGGCTCGTGGCTGCCGAGGGTGTCCAGCAGCGAGTAGCCGTCCTCGGCGTCCGCGACGGCGACGTCGAGCGACAGCACGGCGTAACTGTCCAGGGCCGCCAGGCCCGTACGGACCTCGTCCGGGGTGAGCCCGGCGTGGTCCGCCAGCTGCTGTACGCCGGGGCGCCGGCCGTCCGGCGACTGGCACAGCTGGTGGTCGGCCGCGCGCACGCGGTTGCGCAGCTCCTGGACCCGGCGCGGGACGTGCAGGCCCCACGTGTGGTCGCGGAAGTGGCGCTTGATCTCGCCGGTGATGGTGGGCACCGCGTAGCTCTCGAATGCGGTGCCCATGTCGGGGTCGTAGCGCATGACGGCCTTCACCAGGCCGAGATGCGCCACCTGCCGCAGGTCCTCCAGGCTCTCGCCGCGGCCCTTGAACTGGCGGGCGAGGCGGGCGGCCATGGGCATCCAGGCTTCCACGACCTCCTGGCGGAGCCTGTCGCGCTCCGGTCCGGGCGCCATCGTGGCGAGCCTCCTGAGCGAGGCCGCGGTGTCGGGCGCGTCGTCGTGCGGGTGTCGGCGGTTTCGCCGTGTACCGATCGCGGGGGGCATCGTGCGACTCCCTCTACGGTGGTGGACCAATAGTCGTCACCGCGGGGGCGTTCACACCCTGGGGCCCGGTCGGGGCCCTCGGCAGGGCAGGCGCGCCGGGACGGCAGCGGTATCGCTCCCGCGGGCGTGCCTGCAGTCCGAAGCACTGTAGGTGCGCCTGCCCGCCGTATTCCGTTGTCAAACCGAGATGTTGTGCATCCGGGCCGTGTCCGGGGGGCAACCGGGCCGCATCCGGGCCGCATCCGGGCCGTGTCGGGGCGCTCGCCCGAGGCGGGTCCGGTCAGACGGAGACGATGCGTTCGAGGAGGTCGCGATAGTCGCGCAGGGCAGTGCGCAGATGCTCGGTGTCGCCGTCCGTGCAGCCGCGGTGGAGCGTCTCGCGGCGCTCGGTCAGCCGCCGGTTCAGCGACTCGGTCGCCTCGCGCAGGATCCCCTCGGCCTCCTGGACCGCGCTCGCGGGTTCGTCGATGAACCCGGCGAGGGCGTGGTGCAGTCGCTCGTGCAGGCCGTCGCGCTCCTTGTGCGGGAGCAGCGGCTCGCCCGGGCGCGGGGCGGGGCGTTCGCGGTCGGCGGTGGGGTGGTCGGGAGCGGGGTGGTCGGGAGTGGAGTGGTCGGCGGTGGGCCGGTCCGGCGTGCCGGGCCTGTGTTCCTGGGCCCTGTGGTCCGGGGCCTTGCGCTCCGGCGTGGGGCGCTCCGACGTCGGGCGCCCCGGCGTCCTGCGCTCCTCCGGGCCGGCCGAGGCGTCCGGCGGTGTCGGTGCCACGACCGGGGTGCCGGGCGCCGGTGTGGCAGGCTGCCGCGCGTCGTCCCGTTCGGGGCGTCGCTCGGATCCCGTGTCGGCTGTCATGACGCAGCCCCCTTCTCCGTGTGGTGGTGCCGTCCCTGCCACGGGACGTGCATCCGTTCGACGAGTCGGCGGGCCGGTGCGGTGCGTCCGGTGCGCTCCTCGTCGTCGCGGCGGTCGCCGCCGCGTCCGTCGCCGTCGTGGCGCGTCCCACCGTGCCCGTCGAGCAGGCTGCCGATGAGTTCGCGTGCGTGCAGCATGGTCTGGCGCAGTTCCTCGGTGCCCCGCTCGCCGCCGCCACCACCGGAGACGGCGTGCACCTCGCGGTAGGCGTTCACACGCCGGGGCTCCTGGACCGACAGGGCGGCGACCTGCTCGTCGTACCCGCCCGTCGGGAAGCCCCGGTCGCGCAGCAGACTGCCGATCAGGCGGTCCGTCGCGGCCACCGCTTCCGCCGGGGAGAGGACGAAGCGCTCCTGCAGTTGGGCCCACTGGGCCTCGTAGCGTTCCCGCCGCTCGTCGTCGAGCGGTCGGGGACGCAGCTTGCCGTGCCGGTGCAGACGTTCCCCGAGGTCCTTCTCCGCGGCTTGTTCGTCGCCGCCGTACTGGGCGACGGTCCGGTCGTACTCGGGCCCGAAGCGGCGGCGCAGTCCGTGCCCGCCGCCCGTCTGTCGCCGGGCCAGCGCGGCGGCGGCGGCCGCTAAGGCCACCACGGCCACGATCAGGATGATCCATCCGGTACTCATGCACATCGGGTAGCCCGGGCGCGGTCGGACAAACCGGGTCCGCGCGCGTACCCGCGGCGCATACCCCGCCGGAGTCGGGGTACTGCGGCGGGGTGGCCATAGCAGTCGGCAGGAGGAGTTAGCCATGGCGAATGTCGTAAGGGACGTCATGACACCAGCGGTGACGGCAGTCAGGCCGGACGCGTCACTCGTGGAGGCGGCTCAGCTGATGCGCGCCCAGGACATCGGTGATGTGCTGGTGGTGAAGGACGGAGCCCTGCTCGGGGTCGTCACCGACCGCGACATCGCGCTGCGTGCCGTCGCCGACGGTGTCGACCCGTTGACCGTCAGCTGCCAGTCCGTGTGCACCCCTGAACCGGTAACGGTACAACCGGATGTACCGGTCTCGGACGCGGTGCAGCTCATGCGCATGCACGCGGTACGGCGGCTTCCGGTGGTCGACGGCGGGACAACGGTCGGGATGGTGAGCATCGGTGATCTGGCCCAGGAGCAGGACCCGCACTCCGCCCTGGCGGACATCAGCCGTGCCGCACCGGACACCTGGCCCGGTACCACCGGTCCCGTGGACGGCGGCTTCTGACGGAGCCGGCCGCCGTCTCCGGGCGGCCCAGACCCTCACCGCGTGGGACCACACGCTGTTCCACGAGGTGGCCCGCCTGCACTGGCCGGCCGCCGAACAGGTACTGCCCCGGCTCAGCCGCAGCGCCAACCACGGGCTGCTGTGGTTCGGAATCGCCGGCGCCATGGCCGCCGCCGGGGGCAGGCCGGCGCGCCGGGCGGCGGTCCGGGGGGTCGCCTCCCTCGCGGTCGCGTCCGCGACCGTCAACACCGTCGTCAAGCGGGCCGCCCGCAGGAAGCGCCCGCTGCTCCACGCCGTGCCGCTGGTACGGCAGCTGAGCCGCCAGCCGTTCACCACGTCCTTCCCCTCGGGCCATTCCGCGTCCGCCGCCGCCTTCGCGGTCGGTGCGGCGCTGGAATCGCGCCGCTGGGGGGCGGCGGTGGCGCCGGTGGCGTGGTCCGTGGCGTTCTCACGGGTCTACACCGGTGTGCACTACCCCAGCGACGTGCTGGCCGGTATCGGGCTGGGCACGGGGGCCGCCTTCGCGGTACGGGGGCTCGTCCCCACCCGCGCACAGCTGGCGCCGCCCGCACGTCCGCGCGCCGACGCGCCCGCCCTGCCGGGCGGACGGGGGCTGACGGTGGTGCTCAACGGGGCGGCGGGCGACAGCGTCCATCTGCTCTCCGATCCGGTGGCCCAGATCCGGGACCAGTTGCCGTTCGCCGAGTTCGTCCGCTGGGAGTCCAACGGCGCGCCGCTGAGCGTGCTGCTGGACCGGACCGCCCGTACGATCGCGGCCTCCGGCGGGGCGCTCGGGGTGCTCGGCGGGGACGGCAGCATCAACACCGCGGCGCACGCCGCGGTCCGCCACGGGGTGAGCCTCGCGGTGTTCCCCGGCGGCACCCGGAACCACTTCGCGTACGACCTCGGCGTGGAGACCGTCGCCGAGACGTGCCGGGCGGTGGAGGCGGGCGAGGCGGTCGCGGTGGACCTCGGGCTGGTGGAGCCGGGCGACGGCGGGGCGCCCGGCCACTTCCTCAACACCTTCAGCCTGGGCGCGTACCCCGACCTCGTGCGCATTCGCGAACGCTGGTCGCACCGTATCGGGGCCTGGCCGGCCAGCGTGCTGGCCGCGCTGGAGGTGCTGCGCACGGCGCGGCCGATGAGCATCAAGATCAACGGGCGGGACCGCCGGGTGTGGCTGGTGTTCGCCGGCAACTGCGCGTACCGCGGCGTGAACGCGACGCCGGTCCGCCGCTTCGACCTGGCGGACGGCCTGCTCGACGTCCGCGTGGTCCACGCGGGGCGGCTGTCCCGCACACGCCTGCTGCTCGCGGCGCTGACCGGACCGCTGCGCGGGACCCCGCTGCTGGCGGCGGCCCGGCTGCGGCACCTGGATCTGGCGGACCTCCCGGAGGGCGAACTCTTCGCCTACGACGGGGAGGTGGCCCGGGCGCCCCGGCAGCTGTCGCTGTCCAAGTCGAACGAGGCGCTGACGGCGTACTGCCCGTTCCCGGCGCCCTGAGGGTCCCGGCCCCTCAGGGCTCCTTCCGTCGCGGCGCCCTCCCGGGCGGCTGCGCCGGCGGATGGCGCGGCCGCAGCGGAGGGATGGCGCGCACGCGGGGGACGCCCCGCTCCAGGGTGAGGGGGTGGCCGTAGTGGCGGATCTCCAGGCGCGGTCCCGACAGCAGGGTGTACGTCGCTTCGCGCGGCGTCGCCTCGATCCGCAGCCGGCGCTGGAACGCCGTGACGTGGTACGCCAGCCGCGTGAGCGAGGCCGGGAGCCGGGGCGCGAAGGCGAGGTGGCCGCCGTGGCGGCGCAGGCCGCCGAAGCCGGCCACCAGCGCCAGCCAGACGCCCGCCAGCGCGGCCAGGTGCAGCCCGTCCCGGGTGTTGTGCTGGAGGTCCTCGAGGTCCATCTCCGCCGACTCGCCCAGATAGTCGAAGGCGAGGTCGAGATGGCCGACGTCCGCCGCGACGACGGACTGGACGCACGCCGACAGTGACGAGTCCCGCACCGTGATCGGCTCGTAGTAGGCGAAGTCGCGCGCCTTCTGCTGCGGGGTGAAGGCGCTGTCCCGCAGGAACAGCGCCAGGACCAGGTCGGCCTGCTTGACCACCTGGCTGCGGTACAGGTCGAAGTACGGGTGGTGGAGCATCAGCGGATACCCGTCCGGGCCCGTGGCCGCGAAGTCCCACGGCGCGTGCCGCGTGAAGCCGGCGGACTGCTCGTGCACCCCCAGCTCCGCGTTGTACGGCACCGCCATCCGGTCCGCCGCCGTCAGCCACGCCCGGCGCTCCGCCTCGTCGGCGCCCAGCGCCGCCGCCTCGGCCGGATACCGCCGTACCGCCAGGGCTGCCGCGCGCAGATTCGCCTGGGCCATCAGGTTCGTGTACGTGTTGTCGTCGGCGACCGCGCTGTACTCGTCCGGCCCCGTCACCCCGTCGATATGGAACGCGCCGTCCCGCCCGTGGTGCCCCAGCGCCATCCACAGCCGGGCGACGTGTGTCAGCAGCTCCACGCCCGCCGCCCGCTCGAACCCGGCGTCCCCCGTCACCTGCGCGTAGCGCACGGCAGCGTCCGCGACGGCGGCGTTCACGTGGAAGGCGGCCGTACCCGCCGGCCAGTACGCGGAGCACTCCCGGCCGGAGATCGTCCGCCAGGGGAACGCCGCCCCGCGCAGCTGCAGTTGCTTGGCGCGCTCCAGCGCCCGGTCCAGCGTGCGGTGCCGCCAGCGCAGCGAGGCGGCAGCCGCCTCGGGCGCGGTGTAGGTGAGCACGGGCAGGACGAAGGCCTCTGTGTCCCAGAAGCAGTGCCCGCCGTAGCCCGGACCGGTCAGCCCCTTCGCCCCGATCGGCTGCTCCTCGGCGCGCGCGGCGGCCTGGAGCAGATGGAACAGCCCGAACCGCACCGCGTGCTGGATCTCCTCGTCGCCCTCCAGCTCCACGTCGGCCCGCGCCCAGAAGGCGTCCAGATACCTCCGCTGCTCCTCGGCCAGGCCCTGCCAGCCGGTGTGCTGCCCGGCGGCCAGGGCGGCCTCCGCCTCGTCGCGCAGGCTCGCCGCGGACCGCATTCCCGACCAGGCGTACGCCACGGTCTTGACGATCCGCAGCCGGCGGCCGCTCCCCAGCCGGGCGACGACCGTGCAGCGCGCCACGTCCTCCTCCGCCCCACCGTGCACCGAGCAGCCCTTCGGCCCGCTCACCCGGTGCCCGGCGGCAGCCGCCACCAGCAGGCCGCTGCGCCTCGTGCGGTGCAGCAGCCGCAGCCTGCCGCCGTCGGCCGCGTGCTCCACGGGCTCCAGCGGACGGTCCAGGTGCTGCGGGGCGCGCGGATCGTGCGGATCGGGCGCCGGCAGGGGCTCGTTGGCGACGAGCTCCGACTGCACCGCCACCTGCGTCTCGCGGTGCACCGCCTCCACCTCGTACGCGACGGCCGCCAACGCGCGCTGCGTGAGGGAGACCAGCCGGGTGGAGCGGACGACGACCCGGGAGCCGGCCGGGGAGGTCCAGTCGGTGCTGCGGTGCAGCAGCCCGCGGCGCAGATCCAGCCACCGCCGGTGGTGGTGCAGCGTGCCCAGCCGCACGTCGAACGGCTCGTCGTCGACGAACAGCCGCAGCAGTTTGCCGTTGACGACGTTGACGAGCGTCTCGGCGCACTCCGGATCGCCGTACCCGCTCTCGCGCACGGGCAGCGGCAACTCCTCGTGCACACCGCCCAGATAGCTGCCGGGTATTCCGTGCGGCTCGCCCTCGTCGAGGGTGCCGCGCCAGCCGAGATGGCCGTTGCCCAGGGCGAACAGCGACTCGCTCTGCGGCAGTACGCCGAGGTCGAGCCGGTTCTCGACGAGCTGCCACCGCCCGGCGTCGTACGCGGGATGGGAGATCATGCGCGGCGCCGGCCGGCTCCCTCCCCCGGACCGGGTTTCCTTCCTCCCCCCTTGCGGGGGTCTTCGCAGGTCATCCGCTCCGGGTACCCGACGGCCGCGATGGAACACGCGGGACAGGGGTTTCGCGCCGGATGCGACGGGGACCCGGTGCCGCGGCCGAACGGCCCTCGAGGGGGAGGAGAGCTTCGGGCACGGGAGTTCAGGGCCCCGTGCCCGAAGCACCCCCCTGGCGCGGGACCAAGGCGCATTCATGGCGCGTGGACGGGTACCCGGCGCCCATGACCGAACACAGCGTCGGAGAGCTGGTCAGGCAGGCGTCGGAGCAGGCCTCCGACCTCGTCCGCGAGGAACTGCGGCTCGCCCAGGCCGAGATGGCCGAGAAGGGGCGCCGCTTCGCCCGCGGAGGAGGGTACGCCGGCGCCGCCGCGGTGCTGGCCTTCACCGGTCTGCTGGCGCTCGCCGCGACCGGTGTCGCCGCCCTGGACCTGCGGCTGCCGTTGTGGCTGTCGACGGCCGTCGTGGCCGCCGCGCTGTTCGTGCTTGCCGGACTGTTCGCCGCGGCCGGCAAGCGGCAGGCGGGACGCGCGACGCCCCTGCTGCCGCAGGAGGCCGTGCGCGGGGTCAAGGCCGACGTACACGAGATCAAGGAGAGGATGGCCCACCATGACAAGCACCCAGGACAGGCTGCGCGAACAGGTGTCGACGGCGCGCAGCCGACTCGGTGACACCGTCGAGGAGCTCGCCGCCAAGGCGGACGTCAAGCACCGGGCCCAGCTCAAGGCAGAGGACATGAGGCACCGGGCACAGGCCGCGGCCGGCGAGCTGCGCCACCGCGCACAGGCGGCGACTGCCGATCTGCGCGACCGCGCGCACAGCGCGTCGGACGACCTGCGGCACCGCGTCCAGGAGCACACCCCGGAGCAGGCCCGCAACGCCGCCGGAACCGCGGCCCGCGGGGCCCGCAACCACCCGCTGCCCGCCGGCCTGGCGGCCGCCCTGATGCTCGCCGTGGCGTATCTGCTGCTGCGCCGGGGCAGCCACCGCGATCGCCGCTGACGTCCCGTCGCGGCGCGGGCACACCGGCCCGGCGCACCACCCCGTCGAGAGGGATACGCATGACGACCGTCCCCGACCACGGAACGCCGGCCGGGCTCGGCCGCCAGCTGCGCGTGGACTCCGTCCGCGCTGCGGCGGCGGCCGGGTCCGGTCACCCCACCTCCTCGATGTCGGCGGCCGATCTGGTCGCCGTCCTCTTCGAGCACCATCTGCGCTACGACACCGACTATCCCGACCACCCCGGCAACGACCGGCTGATCTTCTCCAAGGGGCACGCGTCGCCGCTGCTCTACGCGGCCCTGAAGGCGGCCGGTGCCGTCTCGGACGAGGAACTGCTGACCTTCCGCAAGCTCGGCAGCCGGCTGGAGGGCCATCCGGTGCCCCGGATGCCGTGGGTGGACGTCGCCACCGGCTCGCTCGGGCAGGGGCCGGCAGTCGGCGTGGGGATCGCCCTCGCCGGCAAGCGCCTCGGCCACGAGCCGTTCCGGGTCTGGGTGCTGTGCGGCGACAGCGAGATGGCCGAGGGCTCCGTCTGGGAGGCGTTCGAACACGCCGGCCACGAGCACCTCGACAACCTCACCGCCGTCGTCGACGTCAACCGCCTCGGCCAGCGCGGCCCCACCCGGCACGGCTGGGACCTGGGCGCTTACGCCCGCCGCGCCCAGGCGTTCGGCTGGCACACCGTCGAGATCGACGGCCACGACCCGGCGGCCATCGACGCCGCGTACCGGGAGGCAGCCGCCACCCGCGGCCGGCCGACCGCGATCCTCGCGCGCACCGTCAAAGGCAGCGGCGTGGCGTCCGTCGCCGACCACGAAGGGATGCACGGCAAGCCTCTGTCCGACCCCGAGCGGGCGGTCGAGGAGCTGGGCGGCGCCACCGACCTGCGGATCCGGCTGAGCCGGCCGCCCGCCGTCACCGCGCCCACGCGACCGGAGGACAACGCCGCCTCCCTGCCGCGCTACGAGCTCGGCGACGAGGTCGCCACCCGTACCGCCTACGGGCAGGCGCTGGCCGCCGTCGGCGCGGTGCGGCCCGAGGTCGTCGCGCTGGACGGCGAGGTCTCCGACTCCACCCGGACCGAGCTCTTCGCCAAGGAGCACCCGGAGCGGTTCTTCGAGTGCTACATCGCCGAGCAGCAACTCGTCGCGGCGGCCGTCGGCATGCAGGTGCTCGGACACACGCCGTTCGTCTCGACGTTCGCCGCCTTCCTCACCCGGGCCCACGACTTCGTCCGGATGGCGGCCATCGGCCGCGCGGACCTCAACCTGGCCGGCAGCCACGCCGGCGTGGCCATCGGCGCCGACGGCCCGTCCCAGATGGGCCTGGAGGACCTGGCGATGTTCCGTACCGTCCCCGGCGCCACGGTGCTCTACCCGTGCGACGCCAACCAGACGGCGCGGCTGGTGGAGGCGATGGCCGGGGAGGTGTCGGGCATCCGCTGTCTGCGGACGACCCGGGGCGACACGCCCGTGATCTACGGCCCGGACGAGCTGTTCCCCATCGGCGGGAGCCGCGTGCTGCGGCACTCCGACGAGGACCAGGTGACGATCGTCGCCGCCGGCATCACGGTGCACGAGGCGCTCGCGGCGGCGGACGAACTGGCCCACGACGGGTTCCGCGCCCGGGTGATCGACCTGTACTCGCTCAAGCCCGTGGACACCTGGGTGCTGTGGGAGGCCGCCCGCCGCACCGGCTGCCTCCTCACGGTGGAGGACCATCGCGTCGAGGGCGGCCTCGGCGACGCGGTGGCCCAGGCGTTCACGGACGGCCGCACGCCTCCCCGCCTGACGCGCCTGGGCGTCCACGGCGTCCCCGGCTCCGCGAGCCCGGCGGAACAGCTCCGCGAGGCGGGCATCGACGCGGACGCCATCGTGGTGGCGGCGCGCAGGCTGTACGAGAGCCTCACGGCCTGAGCAGGCGAGAAGCGGGGGGGCCGGGGGGTCGCGGGG
>NZ_JBFAXR010000156.1:0-17956 GCF_040680895.1 Streptomyces sp. NPDC051940
TGTGGTTGGCGGCCTGGGCTCGGGGGCGGACTACCAGGAGGTCGATGTTGACGTGGGAGGGGCGGGTGATCGCCCAGGCCGCCCCGGAATCCGGGGCGGCCCTCAGCCGTCGTGTCGCCGCCTACCGCTCGTCCGGCAGCCAGCCGAGCTGCACCAGCGGGGCCCCCCGCTTGCGCGAGACGAAGTACCCGCGGCCCGGAGGCATCGGCCGGGCGCGGACGTTGCCCAGCACCTCGCCCTCCATCGGGTCGCCGGAGAGCACCACGCCCTGCGCGCCCAGCTCCTTCATCCGGGTCATGACCTGCTCGAACATCTGCCGCGACACACCGCTCGCGCTGCGCGCGATGATGAAGCGGACACCGACGTCGCGGGCGAAGGGCAGATGCTCGGTCAGCACCGCCAGCGGGTTGCCGCTGGACGTGGCGACCAGCTCGTAGTCGTCGACGATGATGAACACCTTCGGGCCCGACCACCAGCTGCGGTCGCGCAGCTGCTGCGGCGTGATGTCGTTGCCCGGGGTGCGGCGCACCATCATGTCGCGCAGGGCCGCCATATGGCCCTCCATCGCCGTCGACATCGGCGCGTACTCGAGCAGATGCGACTCCGGGATCGCCGAGAGCAGCGAGCGGCGGTAGTCGCCGACCACGATCTTGGCCTCGTCGGGGCTGTAGCGCTCGGCGATCTGCTTGGCCAGCAGCCGCAGCAGGCCGGTCTTGCCGGACTCGCTCTCACCGAAGACGAGGAAGAACGGGTCGGTCTCGAAGTCGACGTAGACCGGCTCGAGGTTGTTCTCGTCGATGGCGAAGGCGATGCCGCGCTCCGGTGCGTCGTTGCCCTTGGGCAGCTCCGCGGCCTGCAGCAGGCGCGGCAGCAGCCGCACCGCCGGGGCCTGCGGTCCGCGCCACGCCTCGGCCGACGCGGTGCACAGCGCGGCCGTCGCGTCCGAGAGGGCGTCGTCGGAACCGACGCCGTCGATGCGCGGTACGGCGGCCATGAAGTGCAGCTTCTCCGGGGTCTGGCCGCGGCCGGGGACGCCGGTGGGGACGTTCGCGGCGACCTTGCGGTCGAACTCCGAGTCCATCGTGTCGCCCAGCCGCAGCTCCAGCCGGTTCATCAGCTGGTCCTTCAGCGCCGCCCGCACCTCCATCGAGCGGGAGGCGGTGAGCACCACGTGCACGCCGTAGCCGAGACCGCGGGAGGCGATGTCCGTGACGATCTGGTCCAGGCCCTCGTACTCGGTACGGAAGCCCTGCCAGCCGTCGATGACCAGGAAGACGTCACCCCACGGCTGGTCGGTCAGATCGATCTCGCCGCGCGCCCGGCGGCGCCGGAAGGTCGCCACCGAGTCGATGCCGGCGGCGCGGAAGTACTCCTCGCGCCGGTTGAGGATGCCGTACACCTCGGCGACGGTGCGGCGTACCCGCTCGGGGTCGAGCCGGGAGGCGATCCCGCCCACGTGCGGCAGGCCGGCGACCGACGACATGCCGCCACCGCCGAAGTCCAGCCCGTAGAACTGCACTTCCTGCGGGGTGTGGGTGAGCGCGAAGGCCGCGATCAGGGTGCGCAGCAGCGTCGACTTGCCGGACTGCGGGCCGCCGAGGATCTGCATATGGCCGGCCGCGCCGGAGAAGTCCCGCCACAGCACGTCGCGGCGCTGCTCGTACGGCTTGTCCACCAGGCCCAGCGGTACGGTCAGCCGGCCCGGCTGCACCGCCTCCGGCCAGACCAGGCCGCGGCCCTCGAGCTTGGTGAGGCCGGGCAGCAGCTCGTCCAGCGACGGCGGGGCGTCCAGCGGCGGCAGCCACACCTGGTGGGCGCCGGGTCCCTTGCCCTCCAGCCGGCCGACGATCACGTCGAGCACGGTGTCGGCGAGCGCGTCGTCGTCCGAGTGGCCCGCGCGCGGCGAGGGGACGACGGGCACCGGATCGGTGACGGCCCGCGACACGGCCACCGGCGCGGCCGTGAACAGCACCGGCGGACGCAGCACCGCGGGCGGCGCCGAGGCCGCGGTGTGCGCGGCCTCCTCGCCGGGCGTGCGGTAGACGCCGGAGACGTACGCCGCCTTGAAGCGGACCATCTCGTCCGTGCCGTACTTCAGATAGCCGGAGCCGGGGACGGACGGCAGGTGGTACGCGTCCGGCACGCCGATCGCCGCGCGCGACTCGGCGACCGAGAAGGTGCGCAGACCGATCCGGTACGACAGATACGTCTCCAGACCGCGCAGCCGCCCCTCCTCCAGGCGCTGCGAGGCCAGCAGCAGGTGTACGCCCAGCGAGCGGCCGATCCGGCCGATCTGGACGAACATCTCGACGAACTCGGGCTTGGCCGTGAGCAGTTCGCTGAACTCGTCGATGACGAGGACGAGGGAGGGGACGGGCGTCAGCGGGGCGCCGGCGGCGCGGGCGCGCTCGTACGCGTGGATGTTGGCGTAGTTGCCGGCGTCGCGCAGCATCTCCTGGCGGCGGTTGAGCTCACCGCGGATGGAGTCCGCCATGCGGTCGACGAGGGTGAGGTCGTCGGCCAGGTTGGTGATGACGGCCGCCACGTGCGGCATCTCGGACATACCGGCGAAGGTCGCGCCGCCCTTGAAGTCCGCGAGGACGAAGTTCAGCGTCTCCGAGGTGTGCGTCACCGCCAGGCCCAGCACCAGCGTGCGCAGCAGCTCCGACTTGCCGGAACCGGTCGCGCCGACGCACAGGCCGTGCGGGCCCATACCGTCCTGCGCGGCCTCCTTGAGGTCCAGCATGACGGGCGAGCCGTCCTCGCCCACGCCGATCGGCACGCGCAGCCGCTCCGCCGTCGAACGCGGCCGCCAGGTACGGATCGTGTCGATGGTCGCCGCGTCGCCGAGGCCCAGCAGGTCCGTGAACTCCAGGTTCGCCAGCAGCGGCTGCTCGCTGTCGTCCCCGCCGGCCGACGCCATGCGCAGCGGCGCCAGCTGCCGGGCCAGGGCCTCGGCGGACGTGGGCGCGAGCAGGTCGGGCTCCGCGAGGTACACCTCGCCGGCGCCGGAGTCGAGCTCCAGCCGCCCCGGTCGTACGACCATGGCGAGGCCGCCGCGGGAGGCGTCCATGTCACCGGGCACGACCTCGATGACGGTGACACCCTGCAGGCCCTCGGGGGAGGCGAGCACCGAACCGGGCGGCACCATCGTGCCGTCGAGGATCAGCACCAGGTGCGGGTCGTCCAGCAGCGGCTGGCCGCCGGCGTTGAACCGCGGCCGCGACTCCAGCCGGTCCGCGAGCAGCTCCTCCAGCTCCAGCGCGCTGTTCGCGATGAGGCGGCGGCTGCCGGCGCCGTCGGCCTCACCGGGCAGCTGCGCGTGCGGCAGCCACTTGGCCCACTCCCACTCGCGGACCGCACTCTGCCCCGCGGCTATCCCGATGACCAGGTCGTCGGGGGAGTGCATCGAGGCCAGCTGGCCCACCATCGAGCGCGCCATCCCGTACACCGAGTCGCGCTCGCCGCTCACCGTCAGGTGGTAGAAGGCGCGCAGGGACACCGCCAGCGGCAGACCCTCCACCGTGGAGTGGGTGTTGAGGAACTGGTGCATCGCGCCGGCCGTCAGCGGCTCCAGCTCGTCCACGGGCCGCGTCTCCGGCGCGACGAGCGCCGTCGCCAGGCGCTGCGGGCCGATCCCCACCCGTACCTCGGCGAAGTCCTCGTCGCCCGCGCGCCGCTCCCAGACCCGGCTGCCTTCGGCGACCAGCGCCCACAGCTGCTCGGGGGAGGGGTGCAGGTAGAACTGCGCGTCGCGCTGCTTGCGTACGGTCTTGCGGACCTGGCGGCGGGTCTGCGCGAGGTACTTGAGATAGTCGCGGCGCATGTCCGCCATCTCGCCCTGGGTGCCCTTGCGGAACCGTACGACCATCGCCACGATCATCGCGACCATGGCGGCGATCATCACCATGCCCATGATGCGCATGAAGGGGGGCGCGCCGGGGTTGAAGAAGAAGACCACCATGGTCCCCATCCCCAGCATGGGGAGGATCTGCATGAGCACACCCTCCTGATAGCCGCGGGGCAGCTCGGGGGGCGATTCCAGCCGCAGGTCCTCGCTCGGCACGTCAGGGGGCAGAGCCCGCGGCTGGCGTTTGACGACGATGTGGGTCACTGCGCTACCAATCCCTCGTGTACGAGGGCGGTATCGGCCCCCGCGGCCGTGATCCTACTGGTCGCCCCCGACCCCCCGCATGCCCCCTGCGCCGCGCACCCCGCCCGCCCCCTCGCACCCGCCCCCGGTGAACGCCCTTGAGGGCCACCGGCCCTCTCCGTGAAACCTCCCGGGGCGGACCGCCGTACCCGCGCAACGGCCGCCTCCCGAAGGGGGCCTGGGGGCGGAGCCCCCGCAGCTCCGTCGCGACGGTAAGGTAAGCGCCCGGCGTATGGCGCCCGCGCGGCGCGAACACGGGGAAGGGGAGCGGACGGGTGAGTACGGTGACCTCGGGGGCCGCGGCGCGGCCCGCATCACAGGGCAGAAGCGCGTACAGCAGGGGCGGCAGCCACACGACCGCGTCGGCGACCGGCTTCGTCCGCGTGACGATCGTCGCGCCGGACGGACGGATCGACGTCGCGCTGCCCGAGGACATCCCGGTCGCCGACATCTACCCGGAGATCCTGCGGCTGTCGGGCCAGACGCCCGCCGCCGGCGGCCCCGTCGGCTACCACCTCGTACGCCGCGACGGCACCGTCCTGGACAGCTCCCGCACCTTCGGCGGCATGCGCATCGTGGACGGCGAGGTCCTCGCCCTGCGCCCGTTCGCCGAGTCCCTCCCGCCCGCCGTCTTCGACGACGTCTCCGACGCGGTCGCCTCCGCGGTCGCCAAGGACCGCAAGATGTGGAGCGACGGCCTCCTGCGCACCGCGGGGCTCATCGGCGGATCCGTCCTCCTCGCCCTGATGGCCTTCGTGCTGTGGTTCGCCGACCCCGTCGGCCACGACATGCACAGCCTCCCCGGCATCCTCGCCGCGGTCGTCGGCATCCTGCTGGTGGCGGTCGCCGGCGTACGGGCCCGGGTGTACGAGGACCGCGCCTCCGCCGTGGCGCTCGGCCTGGGCGCCATGCCGCACATGATGATCGCCGGCTCCGGGCTCATCGCCCCGTCCGAGGGACACGGCATCGGCCGGCTGCAGTTCCTGCTCGGCTGCGTCGCCGTACTGCTGGCGGCCTCCGTGCTGATCGCGCTGTCGCCGGCCGGCGACGGCCCGTTCGTGGCGGTGGCCTTCGCGTCCACCACGGGCACCCTCGTCACCTTCGTCGCGACGCGCGCCGACATGGCGCCCGTCGAGGCGGCCTCCCTGTGCGCCCCGTTCGCGCTGGGCGCGATCGCCTTCCTCCCCGGGCTCTCCACCCGCTTCGCCCGGTTGCCCATCGGCTACGCCGCCCCCCGTTCGGCGGCGACGTACGACGTGGACCCGGACGCGGTGCCCGAGACGGAGGGCGCGATGGACGCCGAGCGGATCGCCGCCCAGGCGCGTCGCGGACACGAGCTGCTGGTGGGTCTCGTCGGCGGCTGCGCCGCCGTCGGTGTCGGCGCGGCGGCGGTGCTCGGTTTCTCCAGCGACGGGTGGGCACAGCTGCTGGCGCTGGCCACGGGCATGTCGCTGCTGCTGCGGGCGCACCTCTTCCGCTACACCTCGCAGGTGACGTCGATGCTGGTGGCGGGCCTCGGCTCGCTCGTCCTGCTGGGCATCGGCCTGGCGCTGCGGGTGCCGGACGACCTGGTCAAGGACTATCTGCAGGGCGACACCTCCGCCCTGGACCTGCGCACGGTGTGGCTGGCGGCGGTGTTCGCGCTGGCGGTGGCGGTGATCGTGGCGATCGCCCTGATCGTGCCGCGGTCCGGGGTGACGCCGTTCTGGGGCCGCTTCATGGAGCTGTTCGAGTCCGCGGCGCTGCTCTCGCTGCTGCCGCTGTGCCTGGCGGTGCTGGACGCGTACTCGGCGGCCCGCAGCCTCACCAGCTGACCGCTGCCGAGGGGGGCGAACGTCCCGCCGAAAGTCCCCCCGAACGCCCGCCGGCGTGGCATGCGCCACGCCCGAAATTCGCCTCCTACGCGCAATAGTGGAAACCCGGTGTCCGATTCGGGACTTTCGGACCGGGAAACCAGGGACCTTCGGAAAGGGCCCGCCCGGACTTCCGTCCAGGGCGGGCCCTTTCCGTCGGCGGCACGGCCAACGGCGACACGGGCCGCCACCCACTGGCCCGATATGTCCGAAAAGGTGGGTTCGCGATGCATCCGTAAAGGGCGGAAATGCCCTGACGTGGCTACGGTCCGCGTTAGTAATTGCCCTATTTGAACCCCTAGTCCACCCGCGTTACCAATGAGTGCACTTTCCCCGGTCCGCTCCGGGGTGTCGTCCCCGGAGGTAACGCCCGCATGCACACCGCTCTCGCTCACCGCATACGCAACGCTGCCGTACTGGGCTCTGGCCTCGGCCTCGCCCTGGCGCTCTCCGGCGCCGCCATCGCGAACTCGATGGAGCCCGCGGCCCCCAAGGCCGCCGTGGCCGCGGCCACCACCAAGACCACCGCCGCCGCCGGCGCCGCCACGACCGCAGCCGCGGCGAAGAAGGCCGAGAAGCCCGCCGCCAAGCCCGCGGCGAAGAAGGCCGAGAAGCCGGCCGCCAAGAAGGCGAAGCCCGCCCCCCGGACGGCGACCAAGGCCGTCAAGCCCGTCAAGAAGCCCGTCAAGAAGCCCGTCACCAAGCACGTCGCCGCCAAGGCCGCCCCGGCCACCGGCTGGGTCACCCCGGTGACCGCCCACTTCACCTTCAGCGCCGGCTACAGCCAGGGCGGCGCCCTGTGGGCCCACAAGCACTCCGGCCAGGACTTCGCCGCGCCCACCGGCACCCCGGTGCACGCCGCCGCGTCCGGCACCGTCGTCACCAACGGCTGGGGCGGCGCCTACGGCAACCAGATCGTGATCCGCCACGCGAACGGCATGTACACGCAGTACGGCCACCTGTCGCAGAGCAAGGTCTACACCGGCCAGCACGTCACCGCGGGCAGCACGATCGGCCTGATCGGCTCCACCGGCAACTCCACCGGCCCGCACCTGCACTTCGAGGTCCGCACCACGCCGTACTACGGCTCCTCGGTCAACCCGCTGAACTACCTGGCCGGCAAGGGCGTCCGGTACTGACCACGCCCGGGTACGGACCGGTCCGCACCGGCTGGTAACCTGGATGACTGCGCCCGAGTAACACGTCAGACCCCCTGTGAAGCGGACCAGGGGCGCTCGGCCGCAACCGACACCAAGGAGAAGGTATGTCGCTCGACTCTGCGACCAAGAAGCAGATCATGGCCGAGTTCGGTACCAAGGAGGGCGACACCGGCTCCCCCGAGGTTCAGGTCGCGATGCTCAGCCGTCGTATCTCGGACCTGACCGAGCACCTGAAGACCCACAAGCACGACCACCACTCCCGCCGTGGTCTGCTGCTGCTCGTCGGCCAGCGCCGCCGCCTGCTGCAGTACCTGGCGAAGAAGGACATCCAGCGCTTCCGTGCGCTGGTCGACCGCCTCGGCATCCGCCGCGGCGCCGCCGGCGGCGTCAAGTAACGCTCTCGACAGGGAGCGGTTCCCACACCCGGGAGCCGCTCCCTTTCGCGTATCCGCCGCCCGCCGGGGGGAGCGATCCCACCGGCCGCACCGCCACCAGTGCACGCCAGGCGTCGTGACGAGCGCCGAAGCTTTGTAGTCTGGTGGCGAGCACACAGATGAATACGGGGAGCAACCGCCTCCGCCGCGCCCGCAGGCGTAAGCCACAGGCCTACCTGCGCCGGTCCTCGGTAGTGGCCCCCGGGTCCGTACCCGGAGGCTTCGATCGAAGACCGGCCCGGTCCGAATGCGCCGCCGGCCGGCCCGGTCCGGCGGAAGCTCTCCGACCACCGCCTCCCGCCACACGGGCGAGGGGCGTACACCGCCCCGGGCCATACGGGTGAGGGGCGCAGACGAGGAGATATTCCGAGTGGAGAACGAGACCCACTACGCCGAGGCTGTCATCGACAACGGCTCCTTCGGCACCCGCACCATCCGCTTCGAGACGGGCCGCCTGGCCAAGCAGGCCGCCGGCTCCGCCGTCGCGTACCTGGACGACGACACCATGGTGCTGTCGGCCACCACCGCTTCGAAGAACCCGAAGGACCAGCTCGACTTCTTCCCCCTGACGGTGGACGTCGAGGAGCGCATGTACGCGGCCGGCAAGATCCCCGGCTCCTTCTTCCGCCGCGAGGGCCGGCCCTCCGAGGACGCGGTCCTCACCTGCCGCCTGATCGACCGCCCGCTGCGCCCGTCCTTCAAGAAGGGCCTGCGCAACGAGATCCAGATCGTCGAGACGGTCATGGCGCTCAACCCCGACCACCTGTACGACGTGGTCGCCATCAACGCCGCCTCCTGCTCCACGCAGCTGGCCGGCCTGCCGTTCTCCGGTCCGATCGGCGCCACCCGGGTGGCCCTGATCAAGGGCCAGTGGGTGGCCTTCCCGACCCACACCGAGCTCGAGGACGCCGTCTTCGACATGGTCGTCGCGGGCCGTGTGCTCGAGGACGGCGACGTCGCGATCATGATGGTCGAGGCCGAGGCCACCGAGAAGACGATCCAGCTCGTCAAGGACGGCGCCACCGCGCCGACCGAGGAGGTCGTCGCCGCCGGTCTCGAGGCCGCGAAGCCCTTCATCAAGGTCCTGTGCAAGGCCCAGTCGGACCTCGCCGCCAAGGCCGCCAAGCCCACCGGCGAGTTCCCGGTCTTCCTGGACTACCAGGACGACGTCCTGGAGGCCCTGACCGCCGCCGTCAAGGACGAGCTGGCCCAGGCGCTCACCATCGCCGGCAAGCAGGACCGCGAGGCCGAGCTGGACCGCATCAAGGGTCTGGCCGCCGAGAAGCTGCTCCCGCAGTTCGAGGGCCGCGAGAAGGAGATCTCCGCCGCCTACCGCGCGCTGACGAAGTCCCTGGTGCGCCAGCGCGTCATCAAGGACAAGGTCCGCATCGACGGCCGCGGCGTCACGGACATCCGTACGCTGGCCGCCGAGGTCGAGGCGATCCCGCGGGTCCACGGCTCCGCCCTGTTCGAGCGCGGCGAGACCCAGATCCTGGGCGTCACCACGCTGAACATGCTGCGTATGGAGCAGCAGCTGGACACCCTCTCCCCGGTGACCCGCAAGCGCTACATGCACAACTACAACTTCCCGCCCTACTCCGTCGGTGAGACCGGCCGCGTCGGCTCCCCGAAGCGCCGCGAGATCGGCCACGGCGCCCTCGCCGAGCGCGCCATCGTGCCGGTGCTGCCGGCCCGCGAGGAGTTCCCGTACGCGATCCGCCAGGTGTCCGAGGCCCTCGGCTCCAACGGCTCGACGTCCATGGGCTCGGTCTGCGCCTCCACCATGTCGCTGCTGAACGCCGGTGTGCCGCTGAAGGCCCCCGTCGCCGGTATCGCCATGGGCCTGATCTCCCAGGAGATCGACGGCGAGACGCACTACGTCGCCCTCACCGACATCCTCGGTGCGGAGGACGCGTTCGGCGACATGGACTTCAAGGTCGCCGGTACGAAGGAGTTCGTGACCGCCCTGCAGCTGGACACCAAGCTGGACGGCATCCCGGCCTCCGTGCTGGCCGCGGCCCTGAAGCAGGCCCGCGACGCCCGCCTGCACATCCTCGACGTGATGATGGAGGCCATCGACGTCCCGGACGAGATGTCCCCGAACGCGCCGCGGATCATCACGGTGAAGATCCCGGTGGACAAGATCGGCGAGGTCATCGGCCCCAAGGGCAAGATGATCAACCAGATCCAGGAGGACACCGGCGCCGACATCACGATCGAGGACGACGGCACGATCTACATCGGCGCCGTCGACGGCCCGTCCGCCGAGGCGGCCCGCGCCACGATCAACGCCATCGCCAACCCGACGATGCCCGAGGTCGGCGAGCGGTACCTGGGCACGGTCGTGAAGACCACGACCTTCGGCGCCTTCGTCTCGCTGATGCCCGGCAAGGACGGTCTGCTGCACATCTCGCAGATCCGCAAGCTCGCCGGCGGCAAGCGCGTGGAGAACGTCGAGGACGTCCTCGCGGTCGGCACCAAGGTGCAGGTCGAGATCGCCGAGATCGACCAGCGCGGCAAGCTGTCCCTCATCCCCGTCATCGAGGGTGAGGACGAGAAGAACGAGGACTCCGACAAGAGTGACGCGTAACACCCGCGAGACGGCCCGCCCCTCCCTGGAGGGGCGGGCCGTCCCCCGTCCCAGGCGCACCGAACCCGCCCGCCGGGCAGCGACCCGCACGGTGCTGCCGGGCGTCGACGGTGTCGGCACGGTCCGCAAGACCACCCTCCCCGGGGGCCTGCGGATCGTCACCGAGACCCTGCCCTCCGTGCGCTCCGCCACCTTCGGCATCTGGGCGCACGTCGGCTCCCGCGACGAGACCCCCTCGCTCAACGGCGCCACCCACTATCTGGAGCACCTGCTCTTCAAGGGCACCCGGACCCGGTCGGCGCTCGACATCTCCGCCCCCATCGACGCGGTCGGCGGCGAGATGAACGCCTTCACGGCGAAGGAGTACACGTGCTACTACGCGCGCGTGCTCGACTCCGACCTGCCGCTGGCCATCGACATCGTCTGCGACATGCTGACGGGCTCAGCCATCCGGGCGGAGGACGTCGAGGCCGAGCGCAACGTCGTACTCGAAGAGATCGCGATGACCGAGGACGACCCCGGCGACTGCGTCCACGACCTGTTCGCCCAGACGCTCCTCGGCGACACCCCGCTGGGCCGCCCGGTCCTCGGCACGGTGGAGACGGTCAACGGCCTCACCCGGGACCGCATCGCCCGCTTCTACAAGAAGCACTACGACCCCACCCGCCTCGTCGTCGCCGCGGCCGGCAACATCGACCACGCCTCGGTCGTACGCCAGGTCCGCCGGGTCTTCGAGCAGGCGGGCGCCCTCACCCGCGAGGACGCCGTGCCGGCGGCCCCGCGCGCGGGCAGCCAGAAGATCCGCGCCGGTGGCCGCGTCGAGCTGCTGGAGCGGCGCACCGAGCAGGCCCACGTCGTCCTCGGCATGCCGGGTATCGACCGGCACGACGAGCGCCGCTGGGCGCTCAGCGTGCTGTCCACCGCCCTCGGCGGCGGTATGAGCTCGCGCCTGTTCCAGGAGATCCGCGAGAAGCGGGGCCTGGCGTACTCGGTGTACTCGTACACCTCGGGCTTCGCCGACTGCGGACTGTTCGGCGTGTACGCCGGCTGCCGCCCCGGCCAGGTCCAGGACGTGCTCAAGCTCTGCCGCAACGAACTGGAGCAGATCGCCGCGCACGGCCTCACCGACGACGAGGTCCGCCGCGCCGTCGGCCAGCTCTCCGGCTCCACCGTGCTGGGCCTGGAGGACACCGGCGCGCTGATGCACCGCATAGGCAAGAGCGAGCTGTGCTGGGGCGAGCAGCTGTCGGTCGACGACATGCTGGCGCGCATCGGCTCCGTGACCCCGGACGACGTACGGGCGGTCGCCCGCGACGTACTCGGACAGCGCCCGTCGCTGGCCGTCATCGGCCCGCTGGGCGACAAGCAGGCCGGCCGGCTGGCGGACGCCGTCAGCTAGCCCGCCGGACGCCAACCGGCCCCGACCGAACGAGGAAAACACGCATGTCAGCCAAGCTCCGCGTGGCAGTGATCGGCGCCAGGGGCCGGATCGGCTCCGAGGCCGTACGGGCGGTCGAGGCCGCCGACGACATGGAGCTGGTCGCCGCCCTGACCCGCGGCGACAGCCTGGACCGGCTCACCGAGGCGGGCGCGCAGGTCGCCGTGGAGCTGACGCATCCGGACTCCGTCATGGAGAACCTGGAGTTCTGCGTCCGCAACGGCATCCACGCCGTCGTCGGTACGACGGGCTGGACGGACGAGCGCCTGGAGCGGCTGACGGGCTGGCTGGCGGACAGCCCGTCCACCGGCGTGCTCATCGCGCCGAACTTCTCCATCGGCGCGGTGCTCACGATGCGCTTCGCCACCCAGGCGGCCCGCTTCTTCGAGTCCGTCGAGGTCGTCGAGCTGCACCACCCGAACAAGGCCGACGCCCCCAGCGGCACCGCCACCCGCACCGCCCAGCTGATCGCCGAGGCCCGCCGCGCCGCGGACCTCCCGCCGCAGCCGGACGCCACCGCGACGTCCCTCCCCGGGGCGCGCGGCGCGGACGTCGACGGGGTGCCCGTCCACGCCGTACGCCTGCGCGGCCTGCTCGCCCACCAGGAGGTCCTCCTCGGCGACCAGGGCGAGACGCTGACCATCCGGCACGACTCGCTGCACCACAGCTGCTTCATGCCGGGCATCCTGCTGGCCGCGCGCCGGGTCGTGGCGACGCCCGGCCTGACCTTCGGCCTCGAACACTTCCTCGACCTGGACTGACTGCCGTGCGTTCCAAGATCACGTATTTCCTGCTGGCCGCCGTCCTGGTCGTCTACTTCTTCCTGGCCGGGACCCGCGGCTGGATCCTGATCCGCGACGGCCGCCCGGTCACAGTCGCCTTCGGCATCGCGGTGCTCGTCCTGCCGCTGATCGGCATCTGGTTCCTGTGGCGCACCACCCAGTTCGCCGTACGGGCCGGACAGCTGGCGCGTGAACTCGAGGCCGAGGGCGGGCTGCCCGAGGACGAGCTGAGGCGCACGCCCGCCGGGCGCATCGACCGGGACTCCGCCGACGAGGTGTTCGCCAGGTACCAGGCGGAGACGGAGGCCGCGCCGCAGGACTGGCGCAGCTGGTTCCGGCTGGCCGTGGCGTACCACGACGCCCGCGACACCCCGCGCGCCCGCCGGGCGATGCAGCGGGCGATCGCGCTACACCGGGGGACAGCCGTCAGGCGATGAGCTCCGCGCCCCACGCCTCGATGGTGTCGGCGGCGCGCTCGAAGGCCTCGGGGCGGCCCAGGAAGTCGGCGTTCTTGTCCGTCAGCAGCGCGCGGCTGTCACCGCCGGGCGTGTGCGCCACGACGGCCTGGCCCTGCACGCTGCGGGGGAGGCCCAGCCACTTCACCGGCTGCTGCGCCGTACGGACCACGGAGACCTGATCCCAGGACAGCGTCTTGGTGTAGAGGAAGTTGACCAGGCGCACGCCCCGCGCGCTCACCCACACGCCCATCCGCAGCACGCGCAGCGCGGCGGCGGTGACGGCGAGCGCGGAGACGAAGCAGGCGACGGCACCGCTGGCGGAGCCCGCCATCAGCATGATGACCGTGGCGAGCAGCAGATACGAGACGATCAGCAGCGCCAGCGCGGCACCGCCGACCCGCCAGGGTCCCGGCCGGTACGGACGCCTCCAGTAGTCGTGCTCGGCGTGGGGGAGCGGGCCGTCGCCCGCGAGCTCGCCGAAGTCGCGGTCGGCCGCCAGGAAGGGCAGGGGCACGGCAGATCCTCACGTCGTCGATTCGCCTTGCCCGGTGAGATTATCGGGGCGGTGGCAGTGGTTCCACCCCGGTACGGCGGACGGGTGCCCGCTGCGGCGTCACGGCTGCGTCGAGCCGGTCTCCGTCTGCTGCGCCGTTCCCGAGCCGGGCTGGGCGCTCTGCAGGGCCGGCATCCCGAAGAACAGGGCCCCCACCAGCCCTCCCGCGACCAGCAGACCCACCAGGGAGCGCCCGGCCATCTGCCCGGAGGTGGCGTGGCGCCGCCGCGGCGGCGCGACATTACTGCGGAAACGATCCGCCTCGGCTATGAACGAAAACGGCACGTGTTCCTGGCGCCGGCCGGACATGAGAACCCCTCCCCAGCCCACATGTGTCCCTATTTACTGGGCTATCGGCAAGCGTAACAAGGTGTGTCCGTAAACTTTCTGTTTGCTTCCGCCCCAGGACTCCGGCCCCGCCCGTCCCGGCCGCGCGGGCCGCGGCAGCCCGCCGCGGAACAGGACTGTCGGTGGCGCCCCATAAGCTGGTCCCGCCCGTAGAGAACCGCCGCACGGAAGGACCCGCCGGTGACCGAGACCGTCGAGGCCGCGAGCCCCACCACCCCCACGTTCAGGAGCGACGTCACCGTCGAGCTCGTGAAGCACAGCGCCTCCGACCGGGACGTGCTCTGGGCCGCCCGGGTCTCCACCGCGGGCGAGCACTCCCTCGACGAGCTGCAGAAGGACCCGGAGCGCTCCCGGGGCCTGATCAACTATCTGATGCGGGACCGCCACGGCAGCCCCTTCGAGCACAACTCGATGACGTTCTTCGTCAGCGCCCCGATCTTCGTCTTCCGCGAGTTCCACCGGCACCGGGTCGGGTTCAGCTACAACGAGGAGTCGGGCCGCTACCGGGAGCTGGAGCCGGTGTTCTACGTCCCCGGCCAGGACCGCAAGCTGGTCCAGGAGGGCCGCCCCGGCAAGTACGTCTTCGTCGAGGGCAGCCCCGAGCAGCACAAGCTGGTCACGGAGACGATGGAGGAGTCCTACCGCCGGTCGTACGCCGCATACCAGGAGATGCTCGCCGCGGGCGTCGCCCGCGAGGTCGCCCGCGCCACGCTCCCGGTCGGCCTGTTCTCCTCGATGTACGCCACGTGCAACGCGCGCTCGCTGATGCACTTCCTCGGCCTGCGGACGAAGCACGAGCTGGCCAAGGTGCCCTCGTTCCCGCAGCGGGAGATCGAGATGGTCGCCGAGAAGATGGAGGCCGAGTGGGCGAAGCTGATGCCCCTCACCCATGCGGCCTTCAACGCCAACGGCCGCGTCTCCCCCTGACCGGCTAGCGGGATGCGGGCCCTGAACGGCTCGGTGCGGCCGCCGGGGCGGGCCTCACCCGAACAACCCGGCGAACCGTTCAGATTGCCCCATTTTGGGAAGTTCGCATACGCTGAGATCACGGACCCGGCACTGCTTGAACCCCCGAGCAGGCAGTGCCGGGTTCCCCTGCTGCACTGACCTACGAGTAGCGTGGGACCCATGGCTCCGACTTCCACACCGCAGACCCCGTTCGGACGGGTGCTGACCGCCATGGTCACCCCCTTCACCGCGGACGGTGCGCTCGACCTCGACGGCGCGCAGCGGCTCGCCGCCCATCTGGTGGACTCCGGCAACGACGGACTGATCGTCAACGGCACCACCGGTGAGTCCCCCACCACCAGCGACGCGGAGAAAGCCGACCTGGTGCGCGCGGTGGTCGAGGCTGTCGGAGCCCGCGCCCACGTCGTCGCCGGCTGCTCCACCAACGACACCCGGCACAGCGTCGAGCTGGCCCGCGCCGCCGAGCAGGCCGGCGCCCACGGCCTCCTCACGGTGACGCCGTACTACAGCAAGCCCCCGCAGGAGGGGCTCTACCGCCACTTCAAGGCGATCGCCGACGCGACCGACTCCCCGGTGATGCTCTACGACATCCCGGGCCGCTCCGGAGTACCGATCAACACGGACACCATGATCCGGCTCTCCGAGCACCCGCGGATCGTCGCCAACAAGGACGCCAAGGGCGACCTCGGCCGCGCCAGCTGGGCCATCGCCCAGACGGGTCTGGCCTGGTACTCCGGCGACGACATGCTGAACCTCCCGCTGCTCTCCGTCGGCGCCGTCGGCTTCGTGTCCGTCGTGGGCCACGTCGTCGCGCCCGAGCTGCGCGCCATGCTGGAGGCCCACCTCAGCGGCGACACCCGCAAGGCCACCGAGATCCACCAGCAGCTGCTGCCGGTCTTCACCGGCATGTTCCGCACCCAGGGCGTGATGACCACCAAGGCCGCCCTGAACCTCCAGGGCCACCCCGCCGGCCCGCTGCGCCCGCCGCTCCTCGAGCTCACCGCGGCCGAGACCGAGCAGCTCAAGCGCGACCTCGCCGCGGGCGGAGTACACCTGTAGCCCCGTCCCGGACCGGCCTTACCCCCGCGGCTGCGCCCGAACGGCGCAGCGTCCCAGCGCGGTGGAGTAATCGCGCGGCCACCAGACGTCATAACTGAATAGAGCACACCAACACATAAGACACGCGCGCTCCCGTACCCCTCTGGGCCATCGCCTGCGACCGGCCCGGGGCGTACGCCGGCGCGCGTGGTGAGGAGAAGTCCATTGAGTCATCCCCATCCCGAACTCGGCCCCCCGCCGCCGCTCCCCGAGGGCGCGCTGCGTGTCACGCCGCTCGGCGGCCTGGGCGAGATCGGCCGCAACATGACGGTCTTCGAGTACGGCGGCCGGCTGCTGATCGTCGACTGCGGTGTCCTGTTCCCCGAGGAGGAGCAGCCCGGCGTCGACCTGATCCTGCCCGACTTCACGACCATCCGGGACCGCCTCGACGACATCGAGGGCATCGTCCTGACGCACGGCCACGAGGACCACATCGGCGGCGTCCCCTTCCTGCTCCGCGAGAAGGCGGACATCCCGCTGATCGGCTCCAAGCTCACCCTCGCCCTGATCGAGGCCAAGCTCCAGGAACACCGCATCCGGCCGTACACCCTCGAGGTCAAGGAGGGCGACCGGGAGCGCGTCGGCCCCTTCGACTGCGAGTTCGTGGCCGTCAACCACTCCATCCCCGACGCCCTCGCCGTGGCCATCCGCACGCCCGCGGGCATGGTCGTGCACACCGGCGACTTCAAGATGGACCAGCTTCCGCTGGATGGCCGCCTCACCGACCTGCGCACCTTCGCCAAGCTCGGCGAGGAGGGCATCGACCTGCTGCTGGTCGACTCCACCAACGCCGAGGTCCCCGGGTTCGTACCGCTGGAGCGGGACATCTCCAGCGTGCTCCGCGGGGTCTTCGCGGGCGCCAAGAAGCGCATCATCGTGGCCAGCTTCGCCAGCCACGTCCACCGCATCCAGCAGATCATCGACGCCGCGTACGAGTACGGGCGGAAGGTCGCCTTCGTCGGCCGCTCCATGGTCCGCAACATGGGCATCGCCCGCGACCTCGGCTACCTCCGGGTCCCCCCGGGCCTGGTCGTCGACGTCAAGACACTCGACGACCTCCCCGACAACGAGGTCGTCCTCGTCTGTACAGGCTCCCAGGGCGAACCCATGGCGGCGCTGTCCCGGATGGCCAACCGCGACCACCAGATCCGCATCGTCGACGGCGACACGGTCATCCTGGCGTCGTCGCTCATCCCGGGTAACGAGAACGCGGTCTACCGCGTGATCAACGGCCTCACCCGCTGGGGCGCCAACGTGGTCCACAAGGGCAACGCCAAGGTCCACGTCTCGGGCCACGCCTCGGCCGGCGAGCTGTTGTACTTCTACAACATCTGCAAGCCGAAGAACCTGATGCCGGTCCACGGCGAATGGCGCCACCTGCGCGCCAACGCCGAACTCGGCGCCCTCACCGGCGTCGCCCCCGACCGCATCGTGATCGCCGAGGACGGCGTCGCGGTCGACCTGATCGACGGCCGCGCCAAGATCTCGGGCAAGGTCCAGGCCGGCTACGTGTACGTCGACGGCCTCTCGGTGGGCGACGTCACCGAGTCCTCGCTGAAGGACCGCCGCATCCTGGGTGAGGAGGGCATCATCTCGGTCTTCGTCGTCGTGGACTCCACGACCGGCAAGATCACGGCGGGCCCGTACATCCAGTCCCGCGGCTCCGGCATCGAGGACTCCGCCTTCGCCGCGGTCATCCCCAAGATCGAGGAGGCCCTGGCCAAGTCGGCCCAGGACGGCGTCGTCGAAACTCACCAGCTCCAGCAGCTCGTTCGGCGGGCCGTGGGCAAGTGGGTATCGGACAGCTACCGCCGCCGCCCGATGATCCTCCCGGTCGTCGTAGAGGTCTGACCTGCGGATTTCACCCGTACGGACGGCCAAGCCCCGCCGATTTGCGTTGGGCCTGGCCGTCCAGTACGTTTACGACACCGCCTGAACGAGAGCCGGGGCCATCGCGCCTCCAGGACTCGGGAGTTCGGGTAGGTAAAACGATCCCCTCCGGCGGGAATCAGACACCGAAAAAGGTCTGATAGAGTCGGAAACACCGAAGGGAAGCGCCCGGAGGAAAGCCCGAGAGGGTGAGTACGAAGGAAGCGTCCGTTCCTTGAGAACTCAACAGC
>NZ_JBFAXR010000157.1:0-17863 GCF_040680895.1 Streptomyces sp. NPDC051940
CGCGCGGCGCTCCAGCACCGAGATCACCATGGTGTTGGCCACGCCCACCCCGCCGACCAGCAGCGCCACCGCGCCCAGCCCCAGCAGCAGACCGGAGAGCGCGTCGTCGGTCGCCTCCTTGGCGGCCAGTGCGTCGGACGGCCGGGAGACCTGCACCTCGTTGGGGCTCTCGGGGTTGGCGGTCGCGCCCAGCAGCTCCTGCACCTCGGTGACGTGGTCCGGATCGGCGCGGGCGTAGACGGTGGTCGGCGCGCCGTCGAAGCCCAGCTCCTCCTCGGCGGCCGGCCAGCCGACGAGGGCGGCGGAGTCCAGCTCGGAGGCGAGTTCGCTGGGCGCTAGGATCCCGACGGCCGTGAACCACCGCTCGCCCAGCCACACCTGTGCCCCCGCCTCGTACACCCCGAGCTCGGCCGCCGCCCGCGAACCCAGCACCACCGCGGGGTACTTGCCGCTGGCGCCGTTCAGCCAGCTGCCGTCCGCCAGCTCGGCGCCGACGGTCCGCAGCAGGTCGGTGCGGGCGGCGTAGACGGTGAGGCCGCTGGTCTCCTGGACCGGGATGTGGTCGTTGCGGTAGACCTTCGCCTCGGTCTTGCCGACGGCGGTGACCGACTCGACGTCGTCCAGCGCGCCGACCATGTCCACCGACTGCTCGGGCAGCGTGGCCTGGTCGCCGCTGAAGGAGGTGCCGGGCGCGACCGTGAGGAGATTGGTGCCGAGCGCGTCGAGCCGCCGGTTCAGCTCCTCGGTGGAGGAGGTGGAGATCCCGACGACGCCGGTCATCGCGGCGATGCCGATGGCGATGCCGAGCGCGGAGAGGAAGACCCGCAGCGGTCTGGTCCGCAGCCCGGATCCGCCGACGCGGAGCACGTCGACGGGGCTGAGGCGTGCGGGCCGGGGGCGCGGGCGGTCGGTGCGCGTGGCGCGTGGGGGTGCCAGGGTGCTCATACGGCCGCCTCCGCCCGGGTGTCGTGCTCGATCCGGCCGTCCTTGATGCGCACCTCGCGGGGCAGGGACGACGCGATGTCGTGGTCGTGGGTGATCACGACGACGGTGGTGCCGGCCTGGTGCAGCCCGTGCAGCAGCTCCATCACGGTGGCACCGGAGCGGGAGTCGAGCGCACCGGTCGGCTCGTCGGCGAGCAGCAGCGGAGGGTCGCCGACGACGGCGCGGGCGATCGCGACGCGCTGCTTCTCCCCGCCGGAGAGCTGGTGCGGCTCGTTGTACAGCCGGTGGCCGAGGCCCACGCGCCGCAGCGCCGCGTCCGCCAGCCGCCGCCGCTCGCCGCGCGGGCGGCCGCTGTAGAGCAGCCCGTCGGCCACGCTGTCCAGGGCGGGCACGCCTGGGGCGAGGTGGAAGGACTGGAACACGAAGCCGATGTGCCCGGCCCGCAGCGCGGACAGCTCGCGGTCGCTGAGCTCGTCGACGTCGTACCCGTCGACTCGCACCGTGCCGGCGGTGGGCCGGCTGAGGGTGCCCATGATGTTGAGCATGGTGGACTTCCCCGAGCCGGAGGGGCCCACGATGGCGAGCATCTCGCCGCGCTCCACGACCAGCTCGGCCTCGGCGAGCGCGGCGACCTCCCCGTACGTCTTGGCCACGCCCCGCAGTTCGACGACCGGGTGGCTCACTTCGGCACCCCCACGACGAGCCCCTCGGTGATGCCCTCGCCGGAGACCTCGACGAGCCCGCCGGCGAACATGCCGAGCGTCACGGGCTTGGACGACACGGTTCCGTCCGACGCGACGGCCTGTACGGCGTACCCGCCGTCGGGCCGGGCGACCAGCGCCTGGACGGGGACGGCGAGGACGTCCGCGTGCTCCTCCGCGCCGAGCGTCACGTCCACCGGGGCGGCCTGGTAGCGGCCCAGCTTCTTCTGGTCCTTGACCGTCAGCTCGACGGGCAGGGTGGCGTCCTCGGAGTCGGAGCCCTCCTCGGGCTTGGCGGTGGCGGCGTTGCCGATGTCGCTCACCTTCGCCTCGGTCTCCGTCCCGTCGGGGAGGCGGACGGTGGCAGGGGTGCCCTTGCGGACGAGGTCCTCCAGGCTGACGTCGAGGTCGACGGTGACCGTGCGCCGGGTGCCGGTCCAGGTGAGGATCTCGCCGGACGGCGTGGTGCCGATGACGGCCTTCACCTCGGCGACCCGCCGTGCCGCGGGGGCGACCACCGCGTCGCCGGGGCGTACCGTGCCCGTCTCCTCGCGGCCCAGGTCCTCCTGCCAGGCGCGGACGGCGTCGGCGGTGCCCTCGGTGAACGTGTCGTCGGCAGTGAAGCCGGAGTAGCCGAGGGCGGCGAGGTTCTTCTCCAGCACGGTGACGTCCTTGCCCTCGCTGCCGTCGGCGAGTTCGCGGTAGAGCGGGGTGGAGCCGTAGAGCAGGGGGACGCGTTCCTCGTTGACGCTGTAGACCGTCTCGCCGCGTTCGATGGTCTGGCCCTCGCCGGGGAGCTGGGTGAGGATGCCGGTCGCGGCGGCGGAGGCGTCCGCGTCCTCCTGCTGCGGGGTGCCGGAGTCGGACGACCCGCCGCCCGGAGCGGCCTGCACGGAGGTCGTCTCGCCATAGCCGAGGGTGCCGTCCACGGTCTCGGTGCGCGTCAGCGTCGTCCGCTCGACGGTCGCCGTCTTCGCCGGACCGGACGGCGCCGCCTGGCCGGCCTCCGCGCCGTCCGTGCCGAGGACACCGGTGGCCGCGGCGCCGCCCGCTCCGGCGACGGTCAGCGCGGCCAGGGAGATCAGCGCGGCGCGCAGCGGCCGGCGCCTGCGCCGGGCGGGCGGTTCGCCGCCCGGCGGTTCGTACGGGGTGGGCTGCTCGGTCACGGACGGGCGCCCTTCATCATCACGCCGCCGCCCGGGTACTTGTCGCGGCAGGCGTCCATGGCCTTCTGGAAGGCGTCCCCGTTCGGACGGGTGGCCATCTTGCTCATGTCGATCTCCATCGACCCGCCGTTGACCTCGGGGTCGGGGAAGTCCTTCATGCCGTTCGCGCGGATGCACTCCGCCCAGGCGGCGACCTTGGCGGCGTCCAGCTGGCCGCCGGGACCCGCGCCGTCGGCCTGCGGGGAGAGGTCGCGGCACGCCTCCTGTGCCTTGCGAAACGCGTCGGAGTTCATGTCGACGCCGCTCTCCGGGGTGAGCCGGATGCCGCCGTCGGTGGGGTCGGGGAAGTTCTCGACGCCGTTGTCGCGCATGCACTGCGAGAAGGCGAGGGACTTCTCCGCGGGGTCGGTGGGCGTGGCGCTCGCGTCCTTGTCCCCGCTGCCGGCGGCCGCACTGTCGTCGGAGCAGCCGGCGAGCAGCGCGCTCGTCAGCAGGACGGGGCCGAGGAGGAGCAGGCCGCTGAGGCGGCGCTTGGTGGTGGTGTACGTCATGCCCTGCAGCGAACACGCCGGGCGGTTACACCACGGGAACGCGCGCTGTTACGCCGCTGTTATGCCCCGTCCGGCAGGCTGTCCGCCATGCGGGTACTGATCGTCGAGGACCATCGCGAGCTGGCGGAGACCGTGGCCACCGGGCTGCGGCGCGACGGCATGGCCGTGGACCTCGCCTTCGACGGGCACGAGGCCCTGGAGCTGGCGGAGCTGCACGGCTACGACGTGATCGTCCTGGACCGGGACCTGCCCCGGCTGCACGGCGACGAGGTGTGCCGCGCGCTCATCACGCGCGGGGTGCGCGCCCGGGTGCTGATGCTGACGGCGGCGTCGACGATCGCGGACCGGGTGGACGGACTAGGGCTCGGGGCGGACGACTATCTGCCCAAGCCGTTCGCCTTCGCCGAACTGATCGCCCGGGTCCGGGCGCTGGCCCGGCGTGCCGCACCCGCGGCGCCCCCGGTGCTCGCGCACCAGGACCTCACCCTGGACGCCGGGCAGCGCGTCGCACGCCGGGGCGGCCGGCGGCTGGACCTCTCGCCGAAGGAGCTGGCCGTGCTGGAGCTGCTGCTCGCGGCCGGGGGCCGGGTGGTCTCCGCGGAGGAGCTGCTGGAGCGCGCGTGGGACCAGGCCGCGGACCCGTTCACCAACACGGTGAAGGTCACCGTCAGCCGGCTGCGGCGCAAGCTGGGCGAACCGCCCGTGATCGAGACGGTGCCCCATGCCGGCTACCGCATCTGAGGGGCTGTCCGCGGACCCCCGCCGCGCGGCGGGCCGGGATCCGCGGACGGGCCCCCGGCGCGGGCGCGGCACCCGCTGGACGGTACGGCTGCGGCTGACCGTGCTGTACGGCGGGCTGTTCCTGCTCTCCGGCGTGGCCCTGCTGGGGATCACCTACGTGCTGGTGGCGTCGAGCAGCGGGGTGCGGGTGCTCAGCACCAACCACATCCCCGGGCCGGAGGCCCTGCCGCAGCCCCCCGACGAGGTGACGATGGCCTCGATGCAGGCCAGGGCGGAGGCCGACCGGGCGCTGCGGCTGCAGCTGCTGCTGTCGCGCTCCGCCATCGCGCTGGCGCTGATGTCCACCGTCTCCGTGGCGCTCGGCTGGCTGATGGCGGGCCGCGCCCTGCGGCCGGTGCGGACGATGGCCGACAAGGCACGTCGTATATCCGAGCGCAATCTCCACGAGCGGCTGGCGGTGGCCGGTCCGGACGACGAGCTGAAGGAGCTGGGCGACACGTTCGACGGTCTGCTGGGCCGTCTCGACACGGCGTTCGGCGCCCAGAAGCGGTTCGTCGCCAACGCCTCGCACGAGCTGCGCACCCCGCTGACCCTGCAGCGGGCGATGATCGAGGTGACGCTCGCCGACCCCGCAGCGGACGCCGCGACCTTGCGCAAGCTGTGCGAGCGGCTGCTGGCCACCGGCGAGGAGCAGGAGGAGCTGATCGAGGCGCTGCTCACCCTCGCCAGCAGCCAGCGCGGGCTGGAGCACCGGGCCCCGGTGGACCTCGCCGACGTGGCCGGCGACGTCCTGCTGGGCTCGCCGCCCGGCGGCCCGGAGGTGACGGCGACGCTGCGCGCGGCGCCGGTCAGCGGTGACGCCCGGCTGCTGGAGCGCCTGGTGACGAACCTGGTGGACAACGCCCGCCGGCACAACGTGCCGGGCGGCTGGGTGCGGCTGACCACCGCGGCCGTCGGCGGCCGCCTAGTGCTGCGGGTCGTCAACAGCGGTCCGGCGGTGGACGGCGCCGACGTGGACCGACTCTTCCAGCCGTTCCAGCGCGGCGAACCGCGCGCCGCCCGCCCCGAGGGCCACGGCCTCGGGCTGTCGATCGTCGCCGCGATCGCCGAGGCCCACGAGGCGGACGTGAAGGCCGTCCCGCGCCCGCGGGGCGGCCTCGACGTCACGGTGCGGTTCCCCGTTCCGCGGTGAGCGCCATCGCGCCGTGCAGGATGCGCAGCTCCCCCTGGGAGGCGTCCTCGCGCCACTGCGGGGCCAGGGCGCTGTAGGTGGTGACGTCGTGCCAGGTGTCCTGGGTCCGGAACAACTGCCGCAGCCTGGCCTCGGGCAGCAGTCCGGCCGCGGACATCACGGTGCTCATCCGGGTGTGGTCGGCGCGGTGTCCGGCCCAGATCCGGTGCAGGCCGAGCGGGCCGAAGCCGTACGCCATCAGGAGCCGGCCCGCCTCGTGGGCCTGCCCGCGGACCGGGGCGTCGGGCACGACGACGAGCCCGGTGAGCATCGCGTTGCGGCCGTAGTCCTCGACGAGCAGCCCGATGGTGCCGATCATCCGGTCGTCGTCCGGCGGGCAGACCGCGACGGTGTAGCGGCGGCGCGGGTGGGCGTGCTGCTGGGCGAGCGCGGCGGTGAACGCGTCGTGCGCCTCCTCGGGGGACTTGCGGTCGACGCCCAGGAACCGGGTCAGCGCATGGCTGGTGTAGATCCGCTCGTACACGGTGTGGTCGCGGGCGCGCAGTTCGCGCAGCCGCAGATGGCTGCCCTGGAGATCCGGCATCCGGGTCACCGGACGGCTCCCGCGGGCTGCGCGGCCGCGGCCGGCACCAGGGCCTCGAGGTCGGCGTAGTAGCGGCCGGAGGGCACCGGCTCGCCGAGCAGGATCCGGCGTGCGGTGTCGGCCACCAGCGCCCCGCCGAGGACGGTGCCGCTGGCCAGCTGCGGCCAGCTGGAGAGGGTGCGGCCGATCCGGCCGAGCGCGTCGGTCATGGCGGGGGTCAGCCGCTCCTGGTCGACGATCCGCAGCAGCAGCGCCAGTTGGTCCGCGGGAGGGAGAGCGGCGACGTCGTCGGCGCTCAGCGCGCCGGCGCGGCCGTGGCAGACGGGGCGGCCGGGCTCGAGGTCGAACCGCTCGACGTCGAGCATGCCGCGGTCGTTCATGTCCATCAGCACGGGTACGCCGCGGGCCCGGGCGTGCTCGCGGGCGGCCAGCTTCACCCACAGCGTGTCGCACTCCTCGACCAGCAGATCGAGGCCGGCACCGGCGAAGAACGCGTCGATCGTGCCGGGCGTGATCCCCTCGGAGAAGACCTCCACGTCGAGATACGGGTCGAGTTCGGACAGCTGCCGTGCGCACAGGACGGTCTTGGGTACGCCCAGCTCGTGCACCCCGCAGCGCAGCCGGTTGAGGTTCGACAGGCCCAGCCGGTCGAAGTCCGCGAGCCGGAAGGAACCGGCGAGACCCTCCATCGCGCAGGTCAGCGCGGCGCTGTTGCCGACCGACAGCCCGATCACGCCGATCCGCCGGCCGAGCAGCGACGTCTGCTGCTCCCGGGTGATCTTGTCGCGGTTGCGGTCCGTACGGACCAGCCGGAACTCCCGGCGGGGCAGCACATGGACGAGCCTGCCCGACCACGGGTACCAGGCCCAGGTTCCGTAGTGCGCGCCCGCGCGGCCGCCCCGGACCGCGTCCACGGCGTCGGCGAGCGCGTGCCCGGCGGGCGGCTCCGCCGGATTCAGGCACCGCACCAGTTCCTCGGTCTGGGCGTCGATGCGATCGTGAACCGCGCGGACGGCGCCCGAGGCCCGCAGGTCCGCGAGGGCGGCGCGGTCCTCGGCCAGGGACGCGTCGAACAGCCGTGGGCGGAAGGTCTGTTCATCATCCTGCTCCGTCGCGGAAATCCGGACAGAAAGGGACGATACGGAGGAAAGCACATCATTCACGGACGCGAAGCTAGCAGCGCGGGCGCCGGGCGTGCGCGCTCCTTTCACTCGCGCGCACGCACCGGACTTGATCTTTCATTCCGAAGGCCCGCGCCCGTTCAGGCCACGTTCGCCCCGCCGGGCTTGGTCACGGCGGGCTCCGCCGGGGCGAGGTAGCGCTCCCAGCCCTCGGCGGGCGCCTGGCCCACCTGCAGCTGCCGCAGCTTCTCCAGCACCGCCGGGTCCTGTGCGTCCAGCCAGTCGGCCAGCTGGCGGAACGACACGCACTGCACGTCGGCGCGCGGGCACAGCGTCTTGATCGTCGACTCCACGGCCCGCATGTAGGCGCCGCCGTGCCACTGCTCGAAGTGGTTGCCGATGATCACCGGTGCGCGGTTGCCGGAGTAGGAGCGCTCGAAGCCCATCATCAGGCTGCGGTACATCTGGCCCTCGGCGGTGGCCGGCGTGATCAGCGGGTTGACCTTGTAGTTGTAGTCCATGGTCAGCTCTTCACGGCTGCTGCCGGGGAAGGGCACGGTGTGCATGGACAGGTTCCACACGCCCTCCTCCTTCTGCGGCCAGACCTGGAGGTTGACGCCGCTGGTGTCGTAGCGCCAGCCGAGCTGGCCGGCCGCCTTCACCAGGTTCTTGCGCCCCTCCAGGCACGGGGTGCGGGAGCCGACCAGCTCCTTGTCGTAGTCGAAGGGCAGCGGGGCGGACTTGGTGTCGCCGAGGTTCGTCCGCCAGGTCTTGACGAACTGCTTGGCCTGGCTGATCTCACTCTTCCAGTCCTCCACGGACCAGCTGTCGACGCCCGTCGGCCCGCAGAAGTGGCCGTTGAAGTGGGTGCCGATCTCATGGCCGTCCAGCCACGCGGCGCGCACCTGCTCCAGGGTCTGCCTCACGTGCAGGTCGTTGAGGAAGCCGATGTCCGAGGCGCCGGGGGCGTGGCCGGGGGCGGTGTACTGGGTGCGCTTGGACTCGGGGAGGACGTACAGCCCGCTGAGGAAGTACGTCATGGTCGCGTCGTACTTCTTGCCGACCTCGCGGAAGTGCTCGAAGAGGCCGGAGCCGTCCTCGCCGGCGCCGTCCCAGGAGAAGACGACGAACTGCGGGGGCTGCTGACCGGGCTTCAGCCTCGTGAACTTCGGCTGGTGCGGCTGGATGCCGGTGTACGCGGTGGAGCCGTCGCCGATGAGGCGCAGCGGCTTGCCGTTGCTGACAGCGGGCGCGGCCTTGTCGGCCTTCGCGTCGTGCTTCGCGCCGTGCTTCGCCGCCTTGCCGTCGCCGGCGTCCACGGAACAGCCGGCGGCGCCGGCGGTCAGTGCGGCGGCGGTGCAGGCCGCTACGGCGATACGCATGGGTGTCTTCACTGGGCTACCTCTCCACTCGACCCGAACCCTTAGAGAGATAACCCGACGGTCCGACAAATCGGACTTATTCACCCGTTAGCCTCGGCGGCGTGTCGCCTCCGGCGAGGACGTCAGCCCACGATCCGGGGCTCCGCCCCGCCCCGTGGCCGCCGGGTGCACGGGCCACCGCCCGACGCGGCAGCACGAGAGGGGCTCCGCCCCTGGCCCCCTGCGGGACGGGCGGCCAAGCCAACGGCACGTCAGGCGGGGAGAGCGCCACTGCCCACCATCCGGGGCTCCGCCCCGCCCGTGGCCGCCGGGTGCACGGGCCACCGTCCAACGCGGCAGCACGAGAGGGGCTCCGCCCCTGGCCCCCTGCGGGACGGGCGGCCAAGCCAACGGCACGTCAGGCGGGGAGAGCACACACCCGCGCTACGAGGGCGCCCGTCGCCGACGGTGCAACGGCCACAGCGGGGCGGTCAGGCCCACACCGCACGCAGCGACAACCCCGCCCACGGCTCCGACTCCACGCCCCGCACGCCGTGGTGGCCACCCCGGCAGCCCGCGCACCGGCAACCACCGCAGGAGGGCTCCGCCCCTCGAACCCTGCGGGACGGGGCCGAGCTGGCGGCGGGCCAAGCTCAAACAGCTCCCGGGGAGCCCACCCCGCACCACGAGGTGGCCACCTTGACGGCTTGGGCAACAGCCACGACGGTGCGGTCACGCCCACACCGCGCGCAGCGACAACCCCGCCGACGGCTCCGACTCCACACCCCGGCCGCCGTGGTGGCCACCCCGGCAGCCCGCGCACCGGCAACCACCGCCAGGGACCCTGCGGGACGGGGTGGCCAAGTTGGCCGCGGGCCATACGGCAAACCGCTCCCTGGGAAGCCACCCCAGCACCCCGCACCAGGAGGTAGCCACGTCCGCGGCTCGGGCAGCAGCCCGGGGGCGGTCACGCCCACACCAGGCGCAGCGACATCCCCGCCGGCCGCTCCGACTCCTCACGCCGCACGCCGCCGCGCGCGGTGGTGGCTACCCCGACGACGGACGCATGGGCAACCACCGCTAGAGGGATCCGCCCCTCGGAACCTGCCGGGACAGGGCGGCCAAGTCGGCGAGAGGTGCAGCACCCGACCGCGCCCCGGGCTCCACCCCGCGCCTCGCACCCTGGGGTAGCCACGCCATGGCACGCCTACGAACCACGCCACCGGGCCACGGCCCGCACCCCGCACCCCGCACCCCGCACCCCGCACCAAGTGGCGGCGGCACGCACCACAAACCCCCCGCCCGGGCCCGGGCGCCCGCAGCCCGCAGCCCGCAGCCCGCAGCCCGCAGCCCGCAGCCCGCAGCCCGCAGCCCGCAGCAAGGATGTGGCCGCCCCTGCGGCGAACCCCCGGGCTCCGCCCCCGCCCCTGCGGGCGGGGTGGTCATGTCGTTGGCGGGCGCAGCGCCGACGCGGTCGGCGGAGTGGCGGGGTGGCGGGGTGGCGGGGTGGCGGAGGCCCACGTCCCTGGCGGCTGGGTGGTTCCGGATTACGCCGCGCCGCGTGTGGGCGTCGAGCTCGGGGACGCCGATGCCCGGGGAGGGGAGGAACCTCCCCCTGGCGCCCGCTGAGGCACCCGGGTTGCAACGCGTCTTCCCGCGGCGCCCGGTGGGCACCGGTGGACAGGTCTGCCCCGTAGCGCCGGTTCGCGGGTCGGCCCCGGGGGCACCGGTCCGCCGGTCTGGCGGGGGGCGGCCTTCGACGGACCGCGAGGAGGGGGGCGAACAGGCCCGTCCGGACGGGGCGGTCAGGGCCGTCCGGCCGGCGGCGGTCCCGCCGCCGGCGCGCGCACGACGTCGCCGGGCCGCCCCCGCAGGAGGTCGCGTTCCGGGCCCGTGGCCTGGGCGCGGGCCTCCGCGAGGGTGGTGTCGAGGAGGTCGTCGATGTCGCCCGGGCGCTCCCGCAGGAGGTCGCGTTCCGGGCCCGTGGCCTGGGCGTGGGCCTCCGTGAGGGCGGTGTTCAGGAGGTCGTCGATGCTGACGCGGCGGTCGGTCCGTGCCGACTCGACGGCGCCGGTCACCATCGCCAGGCTCATCACGTTGTCGTGGACCTCCCCCATGGGGACCGCGCCCGTGCGCAACGCGTGCACGAACTCGGCCAGGGAGCCGGCGATGCCCTTCATCGGTGCGGCCGTTGACCGCGGAGGATCCGCTTCCGCCGCGGGCGTCTCGACCTCGGCGGGGTGACCACCGCCGTCCCACGTGATCGAGCCGTGCTCCCCGCTGAGCCGCCACGCCCCGTTCCAGGAGGTCTCGAGGCCCGGGCTGCACCAGCTGCCGGTGAAGACGTAGCGGCTGCCGCCCGACATCTCGAAGACCGCGGTCGTCGCCGCATCTCCGGCGTACCAGCTCCAGCCCGGGTTGTACTCCTCGCAGCGGACCGAGACCGGCTCCGCGTCCAGCAGCCAGCGGGCGGTGTCGAACGGGTGGATCGCCATGTCGAGCAGCAGCGGGTGGTCCATCTCGTCGCGGAACCCGCCGAAGCGGGGCGCCTTGAAGAACTCGGTGGTCAGGATGCCGAGCCGGCCCAGCCGGCCGGCCTGCTCCTTGAGCGCGAAGAGGTGCGGGTGGTAGCGACGCGACTGACTGACCATGAAGAGCTCACCGGCCACCGAGGCCGCCGCGGCCAGACGCAGCGCCTCCGGGAGCGTGGCGGCGAGCGGCTTCTCACCGAGGACCGGCAGGCCGAGGGCGAGCGCTTCGAGCGTGACGGGCAGATGGGCCGCGGGGACGGTCACGTCGACGACGGCGTGCGGCGAGGTGGCCGCCGCCAGCGCGGTGAGGTCCCGCCCTGTGGGCACCTCCGGGGCACCGGTCTCCGCGAGGGCCTTCTCCGCCGCGCCCGGGTCGGTGTCGACCACCCCGGCCAGCGTGGTGTCGGGACAGGCGAGGATCGTACGCAGCCACAGCCGTGCCATCCGCCCGGCGCCGACGACGAGGATCCGCAGCGGCTCACCGTCGTCCGGCACCGTCCGGAACGAGGCCCCGGCGGCGAAGTCCGGCCCGGTCATGCCCGTACGCCGGAGACGTCGCCGCCACCGAAGTCGCCGCCGCCCCTGCCCACATCGCCGCCGACGTCCCGGCCACCATCACCGTCGAGGAACCACCCCGTCTCACTGTGCAGCAGCCGCGGCCTCTCCCGCTCCGCGGCGGGAGCCGCCCACCGCACCGCGTTGGCGATGACCCGGCGTACATCCGGGTGGTGGTAGACGGGATAGTCCTGGTCCCCGGGGCTGAAGTAGAAGATCCTGCCGTGCCCGCGCCGGAACGTGCAGCCGCTGCGGAAGACCTCACCCCCGCTGAAGGAGCTGATGAAGACCAGCTCGTCGGGTGCCGGGATGTCGAAGAACTCCCCGTACATCTCCTGCTGTTCGATGACGATGGGGTGCGGCACACCGGCCGCGATGGGATGGTCGGGCGCCGTCGTCCAGACCAGCTCGCGGTCCTCCGCGGCCCGCCAGCGCAGGGTGCAGGTGGTGCCCATGAGCCGGGTGAAGATCTTCGACAGATGCCCGGAGTGCAGCACGATCAGGCCCATCCCGGCGAGCACCCGGCGGTGCACCCGCTTCACCACCTCGTCGGAGACCTCGCGGTGGGCGAGTTGCCCCCACCAGGTGAGCACGTCCGTCTCCGCGAGCACCTCCGCGGTCAGGCCGTGCTCGGGCTCCCTCAGGGTCGCCGTGCGCACCCGCGCCTCCTCGCCCAGGTACTGGGATATACCGTCGGCGATGGCGCCGTGCATGCCCTGCGGATACCGCTTGGCCACCTCGGCGTCCCGCTGCTCGTGGAGCGCTTCACTCCAGACCGTGACCCGCAGGGGGGCCGGCGGCGTCGACGATGACATCACACCTCTTTCCAGCGACGGCAGAGTCGTCGTCATACGATCCATGCGATGCGGGCGATCCGTCGAGACGTCCCCGGGCGGAGTCCGCCAAAAAGTTTCGAAACTACTCGAAGAGCACGCTAGGCCGCCCGCCCAGGACCGTCAAGATCCCGCACACCGCCCCTTTCCAAGGGTCAGGGGGGTCGGCGCACGCGCGAACCGCGCGGTAATCTCCTCAGGAGAGTCATGGCATGGCGAAAGTTTTCGGGAGAGCAGAGAGCGGATACGTGACCCCAACCAGGACCCCGCGGCCCACGCTCGCGCAGATCGCGGAGACGGCCGGCGTGTCGATCTCCACCGTTTCCAAGGTCTTGAACGGCCGGGACGACGTCTCGACGGACACCCGCGTCAAGGTCGACTCCGCGCTGCGCCAGCACCAGTACACGCGCCGCGGCGTGTCGACGTCCGCGCCGGCCGTCCGAGCCGTCGACCTGGTGATGAGCGGGCTCGACGGATCGTGGCCCGCGAGCGTCGCGAGCGGTCTGGAGGCGGCGGCGTACGAGACCGGCGTGCACGTCGTCATCTCCGTGGCCCGGTCGGGCGCCTCGGCGAACAACCACGGCGCGCAGGACTGGGTGGACCGCGTGGTGGAGCGGGGCAGTGCGGGCGTGGTGCTGGGGCTCATCGAGCCGACTCCCGACCAGCTGACCCGGCTGCGCCAGGCGCAGATCCCCATCGTCGTCATCGATCCGCTCAGCGATCCGCCGCCCGACGTGGTCTCGGTGGGTACGACGAACTGGGCGGGCGCCTACGAGGCGACCACCCATCTCCTGGACCGCGGTCACCGGCGGATCGCGCTGGTCACCGGGCCTCCGCACCACCTCTACGCCCGGGCGCGCACGGCCGGTTACCGCTCCGCCATGGCGGCGGCGGGCATCGAGGTGGATCCGGCGATGATCCGCTACGGGACCTACGACCGGGCCAGCGGCGCGGAGCAGGTGCGGGCGCTCTGCGAGCTGCCCGAGCCGCCGACGGCACTGTTCATCTGCTCCGACCACATGGCCATCGGCGGGTACGAGGCCCTGGCCGCGGCCGGGTTGCGGGTGCCGGAGGACGTCAGCGTGGTCGGCTTCGACGACCTGCCCGAGGCGCGGTGGGTCTCCCCCGCGCTGACGACGGTGCGCCAGCCGCTGAAGGACATGGGCCGCAGCGCACTGCGGACACTGCTGCGGCTGATGAACGGCGACGAACCCGAGAGCCCGCGCGTCGAACTGGCCACGACCCTGGTCGTCCGCGACAGCACCGCCCGGCGCGGCTGACCGGTCGGAAGCAGGACCCCCAGGCGCGGGCCCGCCCCTGACCCCCAAGGGCGGGCCCCGCCCCTCCTGCGGGGAAACTTCGGGCCGCCGCGTCCCACACCTTGACGCCCCCTGCGGGGTGTTCCTAAAGTCTGCCCTCGGTCGATAATTTTTTCGCAACTTTGCGGAGTGGAAGCCCTCGCAGCACCAACCGCCGAGGCTGCCGCAACGGCCCGACAGGCGAAAGGAGACAGCCCGATGACGTCCGGACATCGGCAGGCACTGGTGGTGCGAGGCGGCGCGGACGGCGACCGCTCCGTCCGGACGACGAACCTCTTCATGTCGTTCCTCCGCGACAACGGCTTCCGGATCCTGGTCGAGGACTCCCTGGAGGTCTACGAGGACGAAGACCTGCTGGTGCGGACCGACCTGATCGTCCAGTCCTGGACGAGGGGTGACATCACCGCCCGTGAGAGCGCCGGACTGGTCGCGGCCGTCCGCGCGGGCACGGGATTCGCGGGCTGGCACGGCGGTGTCGTCGACGCCTACCGCGAGGACCTCGACTACCAGATGCTCACGGGCGGGACGTTCGTCATGCGCCGGCAGGGGCCCGGCCGGCACCGGGTGCGCCTCGCCGAGGAGCACACCGACCACCCGGTGATCGCCGGGCTCGGCGACTTCGACGTCGACACCGAGCCGTACTGGACCCTGAACGATCCCTTGAACGACGTACTGGCCACCGTCACGTTCGACGCCGACGACACGCGCCAGCGGTCGGCGGCCATCCCCGCCGTGTGGGCCAGGAGCTGGGGCAAGGGCCGCGTCTTCGTGTCCACCGTCGGCAGCGGTCCGGAGGACTTCCGGAACCCGCACGTACGCGCCCTCACCGAAAGAGGGCTCCTGTGGGCCAGCCGCTGACCCGCTGAACCACCCCTAGCCGTCCCGAGCCGCCCCGAGCCGCCCTGAGCCGCCCCGAGCCGCCCCGAGTCGCCGGCACCAGCCAAGCCGCACAACAGCCAAGCCGCACAAACGTGTCCGGCCGCTCCCGGCCGGGCGCCACGGTACTAGCCAAGGAGGTTCGTGGTGAGGGACATCACGACCCAGCTCCGCAGACGGATACGCCACCGGATCGCGCGCATGGTGGCCGTCCTGATCGTGCTCCCCCTGGCCGGGCTCGTCGGTATACCGACCGCCGCCCAGGCCGACCAGCCCGGCACCGAGCAGTTCTCCGCCCTCGTCTTCAGCAAGACGGCGGGCTTCCGGCACTCCTCGATCCCGGCCGGGATCGAGGCGATCCGCAAGCTCGGTGACGACAACGGCTTCACCGTGGACGCCACCGAGGACGCCGCGGCGTTCACGGACGACAACCTCGCCCGCTACGACGTCGTCATCTGGCTCTCGACGACCGGCGACGTACTCGACGCGACCCAGCAGGCGGCGTTCGAGCGCTACATCCGCAACGGCGGCGGCTACGCCGGCGTGCACGCCGCGTCCGACACCGAGTACGACTGGCCGTGGTACGGGTCGCTGGTGGGCGCCTACTTCAGGAACCACCCGGCCCAGCAGAACGCCACCGTCAAGGTGGAGGACCCGGCGCACCCGTCGTCCGCCGGCCTCGCGCCGACCTGGACCAGGTTCGACGAGTGGTACAACTACCGCGCGAACCCGCGCGGCAAGGTGCACGTCCTGGCGTCGCTGGACGAGACGACGTACAGCGGCGGCAGCATGGGGCCGGAGCACCCGATCACCTGGTGCCAGCAGTACGAAGGCGGCCGGTCCTGGTACACGGGCATGGGCCACACCGAGGAGTCCTTCGCGGACCCGGCCTTCCGCCGCCACCTCCTGGGCGGTATCCGCACCGCGGCGGGAGTCGTGAAGGCCGACTGCACGGCCACCCTCACCGACAGCTTCGAGAAGGTCACCCTCGACGACAACACGTCGAACCCGATGGAGCTGGCGATCGCCGACGACGGCCAGGTCGTCTACATCGACCGCGGCGGCGACGTGAAGGTCATCGCCCCCGGCGGCGGCACCTCCACGGCCGGCCACGTCGACGTCTACACGGGCCAGGAGTTCGGCCTCCTGGGCGTCGCGCTCGACCCCGACTACACGACCAACGGGCACCTCTACCTGTACTACTCGCCCGTCGGCGACGAATCCGTCGACCGTGTCAGCCGGTTCACCATGAAGGACGGCACGCTCGACATGTCGTCGGAGAAGGTCGTACTGAAGGTCCCCACCCAGCGCAACGAGTGCTGCCACGCCGGCGGGGCGCTGGAGTTCGACCACGACGGCAACCTCTACATCGCCACCGGCGACAACACCAACCCGTTCGCGTCGTCGGGCTACGCCCCCATCGACGAGCGGCCGGGGCGCTCGGCCTGGGACGCCCAGCGCACCTCCGCCAACACCGACAGCCTCAACGGCAAGATCCTGCGCATCAAGCCCAGGAACGACGGCACCTACGCCGTACCGGCGGGGAACCTCTTCGACGACACAGACGCCCGGACGCGGCCCGAGATCTACGCGATGGGATTCCGCAACCCGTTCCGGATCGGACTCGACGAGGAGACCGGCAGCCTGTACGTCGCCGACTACGGCCCCGACGCCGGGTCGTCGAGCGCGGACCGCGGCCCCGACGGCCGCGTCGAGTGGAACATCGTCCGCAAGCCGGGCTTCTACGGCTGGCCGTACTGTGTCGGCGCCAACACGGCCTACCGGGACTACGACTTCGCCACCGGCACCTCGGGCCCGGCGTTCGACTGCTCGGCCCCCACGAACACCTCGCCGAACAACACCGGTCTGACCACGCTGCCGGCGGCAATCCCCGCCACGATGTGGCAGGGCAAGTCGTCCACCGGTGTGCCCGAGATCGGCGGCAGCGGCGCTCCGATGACCTCGGGCAGCTACCGCTACGACCCGGACCTGGCGTCCGAGCGCAAGTGGCCGGCGTACTTCGACGGCAAGGCGATCTGGGCCGACTGGAACAACAGCCGTCTCTTCACGGTCCAGCTCGACCGGACCAGGCGCACCTACACCGACGTCAACCGCATCCTCTCGGGCATGGGCATGAACCGCCCGCACGCCCTGCAGTTCGGGCCGGACGGCGCCCTCTACATGATCGAGTGGGGCAGCGGCTTCGGCGGCGGCAACGCCGACTCGGGCATCTACCGGATCGACTACGTCCAGGGGAACCGGGCACCGACCGCCCACGCCACCGCGGACAGGACCTCGGGTCAGGAGCCGCTGACGGTCGCGTTCGACGGGTCGGAGTCGAACGACCGGGACGGGCAGCTGCTCACCTACGCCTGGGACTTCGACGGCAACGGCACCACCGACAGCACCGCCGTGAGCCCCACGCACACCTATCAGACGGTCGGCAACTACACCGCCCGCCTGACGGTCACGGACCCCGACGGACGCACCGGCGTGTCCAGCGTCGACATCGCGGTCGGCAACACCGCACCGCAGGTGAAGCTGGTCCTGCCCGCCGCCGGTTCGTTCTTCGAGTTCGGCGACACCATCCGGTACGAGGTCGAGGTCACCGACCCCGAGGACGGCGCGGTCGACTGCCAGAACGTGATCGTCCAGCCCGGTCTCGGCCACGACGAACACGGGCACGGCTACGAGCAGTACCGCGGCTGCAGCGGCACCTTCGTGCTCCCCGGGGACGAGGGCCATATCGGCGAGGACATCTTCGGCGTCGTCACGGCCACGTACACCGACCAGGGCGCCACCGGGGTGTCGCCGCTCACCGGTGAGGACACGGCGGTGCTGCACACCAAGCGCACCGAGGCCGAGTTCTTCGACCGGCACGGACGGCTGAAGGGGTCGACCTCGGGAGGCACCGCAGGCGTCCAGATCGAGGACACCGGTGACGTACAGGGCGGCGGCAAGAACGTCGGCTACATCGAGCCGGGCGACTGGTTCGGGTGGGACGTCATGAACCTCACCCGCATCGACCGTATCTCGCTGCGCGCGGCCAGCCCCAGCAGCGGCGCCACCTACGCGGTCCGCACCGGCGACCCCGACACCGGACCGACCGTCGCCACGATCCAGGTCGCGGCGACCGGCGGCTGGCAGACGTACCAGAACTTCTCCGCCCAGCCGGTCGGTGACACGACCACGGTGAGCGGGCCGCTGTACTTCGTACAGCTCAGCGGCGGTTCGAACATCAACTGGATCGACTTCGAGGGACAGGGGGCGACCGAACCCGCACCCGGAACGTGCGACGGTGATCGAGGTCGGCGGGCTGACGGTCGACCCGCTGCGGCGGCAGGCGAAGCTGGACGGGGCGCGACTGGACCTCACCCGGCGCGAGTTC
>NZ_JBFAXR010000158.1:0-17756 GCF_040680895.1 Streptomyces sp. NPDC051940
GGGGGGCGTACCCGCGCCCCCTGGGTCTTTTGGGGGGGCGCGCCCCGGGGCCCCGGCCCAGCCCCACCGGGTCACCGTAGGCATACCTCGGCGGAGCCCCACCGGGTCACCGCAGGCATACCTCGGCGGAGCGCCAGCGGAGCCGCTCGCTACGCAGCAGGCCGGCGCAGCGCAGCGGAGCCGGCACAACCCCACCGGCCCACCGAGGGCAGCCCCCGGCGCAGCGCCAGCGGAGCCGACCACTGGGCGGCGCCATGGCGCCGTCCCCTCCCGCTCCGCCCGGCAAGGCCCCTTGGGGCCGCAGAATCACTGCGATCCGCACCGACAACCGGCCACGAACCCCTGCCACAGAGTCACCGGCCCACACCCCCCACCCCCAGGCGCCGACGTCAGGCAAGACGACCCGCAACGGGTGGTGTGTGGGTGGGGGCAACCCCGCGCCGAAGGCGCGGGCGGCGCCGGTCACCGGACCACAACCGCCCGCCCCCTCACCGCCCGATGAACTGAGGCCCCTGCGGCGGCAGGGTGAACGCCGGAGGGTACCCGTACGCCGCCGTGGGAGGCGGAGCCTGCCCTTGCACGGGCTGCGACTGAGGCTGGAACTGAGCCTGAGGCTGCGAAACCGGAGGAGCCGCAGGCTCCTCCTGAGGCGTCTCGTCCACCGAGATCCCGAACTCCGTAGCCAGCCCGATCAACCCCGAGTCGTACCCCTGCCCCAGCGCCCGAAAGCGCCACGTCCCCTCACGCCGGTACAGCTCACCGCAGATCAGCGCGGTCTCCTTGCCCGTCTCGGGCACGATGTCGAAGTACGCGAACGGCTCCCCGTTCGAGGCGGACCCCGCGTCGTACAGCAGCACCCGCAGATCGGGCACCTTCCCGAACGTGCCCTCGTCCGTGGACGCCCCGAGGATCAGCCGGTCGACGGACGGCTCCTGCCGGTCCAGCCGGGCCTCGATGGAGTCCGTGAGCCCGTCGGTGCGGGACTGCTTGGGCAGCTTGCGCACCGTCCCGGAGGGATGCCGCGGCTGGTTGTAGAAGACGAAGTCGTCGTCCGAGCGCACCCGGCCGTCCGTACCGACCAGCAGCACCGAGGCGTCGACGTCCGGCACTCCGGGACCGGAATGCCAGCGCAGTACGGCCCGTACGGCCGTGACCTGCAGGGTGATGTTGGCGCCCTTGGCCATGGCGTTCGTCATGCGGCTATCCTGCCCTCTCGCCACCGCGCGGGACAACGCGCCCCCGGCCCCCGGATGCCCTTACTCCGCCTGATCCGGCCACGGCGGAGCCCCCGGGTTCATCCCCGCAGAGGTACTGACGGATACGCCGGGGTTGTGCGACGGTTACGGAGATTTCACCAAGCAGGGGAACGTTTCGGCCACCCCGCAACGTACTCTTACCGCCCAGCCCAATACGACCACGGCTCCGCGATAGGGGGATCGCATGCGGCATTACGGACACCTGGACACCGCACTTCGTACCAAGCTCTTTCACCAGGAGCCGGCGGAGTTCACCGCCGGCTCATCGGCCCGCACGCTCGCCATGGCGCTCGGGGCCACTCTCTACACCCCCGCGACCAGGGACGGCCTCGGCACCGCGGTGCGCAAACAGGCGGCGCGCGGGGTCGTCTCCATGGTGCTGTGCCTGGAGGACGCGATCGCCGACGGCGACGTACCGCAGGCCGAGGAGAACATCGTGCACAGCCTGCGCGAGCTCGCCGGGCAGGGCACGGCGGGGCTGCCGCTGCTGTTCGTACGCCCCCGGGAGGCGGAGCAGATACCCGACCTGGTGGCGCGGCTGGGCCCCGCCGCCGCCCTGCTGTCGGGATTCGTGCTGCCGAAGTTCACCGAGGAGCGCGGCATCCCCTTCCTGGAGGCCCTGACCGCCGCGCAGGCCGCGAGCGGGCTGCGGCTGTTCGCGATGCCGGTACTGGAGTCCCCGGAGCTGCTGCACCTGGAGTCCCGCCGCGAGACGCTCGCCGGGATCAGCCGGGTGCTGGACAAGTACCGCGAGCACGTACTGGCGCTGCGACTCGGTGTCACCGACTTCTGCTCCGTATACGGTCTGCGCCGCGCGCCGGACATCACGGCGTACGATCTGCAGCTCGTCGCCTCCGTGATCGGCGACGTGGTGAACGCCTTCGGCCGGGCCGACGGCACGGGCTTCACCGTCACCGGCCCCGTGTGGGAGTACTTCCGCCCGCACGAGCGCATCTTCAAGCCGCAGCTGCGCCGCAGCCCCTTCACCGGCGCCAACGAGGCGCTGCGCGATCTGCTCCTCGAGCACGACATGGACGGCCTGCTGCGCGAGATCGAGCTCGACCGCGCCAACGGTCTGCAGGGCAAGACCTGCATCCACCCCAGCCACGTCGCCCTGGTGCACGCCCTGTCCGTGGTGAGCCTGGAGGAGTACAGCGACGCCCGTGACATCCTGGAACGGGAACGGGACGGCGGCGGGGTGCTGCGCTCGGCGTACACGAACAAGATGAACGAGGCCAAGCCCCACCGCGCCTGGGCGGAGCGGACGCTGCTGCGCGCCGAGGTGTTCGGCGTGGCGCGGGAGGACGTGACGTTCGTGGAGCTGCTGGACGCGGGGCTGAAGGTCGAGCATGCGTAACGGGGGCAAGGGCCTCGCACGCCAGGGAAGGGAAACGGCTGACGTGGCGGTCTGGAACGGGGACTGGGTCACGGACCGGCTCGGCATCGGGCTGACGGGCCCGGACGGGCTGCGCGACCTGCTGGGGCTGGCGCTGCGCCGCAATCCGCGGCGCGCCCACCTGCTGGTCTCGTCGGTGCTGGGCAAGCACGTGCCCGCGCCGCCGGCCACGGTGTACGGGGCGGGGTTCCGGCTCGGGCGCCTGGTGCGGGAGCTGCTGGGCGCGGCGGAGGCGGAGCGGGCCGTGGTGCTCGGTTACGCCGAGACGGCCACCGGCCTCGGCCACTGCGCGTACGACGGCCTGGGCGGGGCGGCGTACCTGCACTCCACGCGGCGCCCCGTGCCGGGCGTGGCGCAGGCGGGCGGCTTCGAGGAGGAGCACAGCCACGCCACCTCGCATCTGCTGCTGCCGGCCGATCCGGCGCTGCTGGCCGGGGACGGTCCGCTGGTGCTGGTGGACGACGAGTTCTCGACCGGCCGGACGATACGCAACACCATCGCCGCCCTGCACGCCTCCGCCCCGCGCGAGCGGTACGTGGTGGCGGCGCTGGTCGACATGCGCTCGGCGGACGACCGGCGGGCGCTGGAGAAGTTCGCGGCGGAGCTGGGCGCCCGGGTGGACGTGGTGGCGCTGGCCTCCGGCGGGGTGCGCCTGCCGGAGGGCGTGCTGGAGCGGGGGCAGGAGCTGGTGGGGGCGCTGGAGCCGGCGGCGGCCGATGAAGCGGGGGGCGCGCCGCGTGCCGGTGCTGAAGGCGCCGATGCCGTCAGCGTCGATGTCGTAAGCGCCGATGCCGTGCGCGTCGACGTCGGCTGGCCGCAGGGGCTCCCTGACGGCGCCCGGCACGGCTTCACTCCCGTACACCGCGAGCGGCTCGAGGCCGCGCTGCCCGCGATGGGCGCGCGGCTGGCCGAGGCGCTGGCCGGCGGGGCGCGGCGGGTGCTGGTGCTGGGCTCGGAGGAGCTGATGTACGCGCCGCTGCGGCTCGCGGGGGCGCTGCAGGACGCGGCGCCGGACGTCGAGGTCCGCTTCTCCACGACGACCCGCTCGCCCGTCCTGCCGGTCGACGACCCCGGCTACGCGATACGCACCCGGATCTCCTTCCCGGCCCACGACGACCCCGCCGACGGCCCCGGCCCGCGCTACGCGTACAACGTCGCCCCGCCCGCCGGCGGCACCGGCTTCGACGCCGTCGTCGCGGTCGTCGACTCGCACGGCGACACCCCGGCGCTGGACGCCCTGCTGACCGGACTCGCCGCCCACACCGACCAGGTACTCCTGACTGTGATCCCTACGTACACCCCCCTCCCCCGGCCGCTGTACGGCCCGGACTTCGGCTCGTACGCCCCCGACGAGGTCGGCTGGCTGCTGAAGGACCTCTCCGGCGTCCAGCTGGAGGCCCCCGTGGAGGAGCGCGAGGAGGCGATCCAGAGCGGCGGCGCGCACTACGCCGAGTCGCTGCCGGTCGAGTACCAGCCGAGCGACGAGTACCAGGCGCTGTTCAACGACGCCCTCGCCGGCTCCGCCCGGCGGATGGCCCACGCCGTCGCCGTCGTCACCGAGACCGTGCTGGCCGAGCGCTCCCCGCGCCCCGTGCTGGTGTCGCTGGCCCGCGCCGGCACGCCGGTCGGCGTGCTGATGCGGCGCTGGGCGTCGTACGCGCACGGCCTGGACCTGCCGCACTACGCCGTGTCCATCGTGCGCGGGCGGGGCATCGACACCAACGCGATGCGCTGGCTGGCCGAGCACCACGACCCGGCAGACGTCGTGTTCGTCGACGGTTGGACGGGCAAGGGCGCGATCACGCGCGAACTGGCCGACGCGCTCGCCGACTTCAAGGGCTTCGACCCGCGGATCGCCGTCCTCGCCGACCCGGGGCGCTGCGTGGACACGTACGGCACCCGCGAGGACTTCCTCATCCCCTCCGCCTGCCTGAACTCCACCGTCTCCGGCCTCGTTTCGCGTACGGTGCTGCGGGACGGGCTGATCGGGCCGAACGACTTCCACGGTGCGAAGTTCTACCGCGAACTGGCCGGCGCGGACGTGTCGCGGCCGTTCCTGGACACGGTGTCCGCGGAGTTCGCGGCGCTGGGCCCGGTGGCGCCGATGGCCGCCTCGCCGGACCGTACGCCGGACTGGTCGGGCTGGCGGGCCGTGGAGCGGATCAGCGAGGAGTACGGCATCGGCGATGTGAACCTCGTCAAACCGGGTGTGGGAGAGACCACCCGGGTACTGCTGCGCCGGGTACCCTGGCGTGTTCTCGCACGACGGGGTGCGGGCAGTGATCTCGACCATGTCCGGCTGCTCGCACGGCAGCGCGGCGTCCCCGTCGAAGAGTGCGACGACGCGGACCTTCCGTACACCTGTGTGGGCCTGATCCATCCGCAGTACACGCGTGGCGCGACGGGCGCCGATGGGAAGGCAATAGTGTCGTGAGCCATACGGAGCCTTCGGGCATCTTCTCCAGTACGACCCCCGCTGCCGGCACCGGGCCGGTGACCGACCCTCTCGGCCGCGAGGTGCCGGTGACCGGCGCCCTCGGCGGCGAGATGCCGATGACCGACCCCGCCGCCGGCGAGGTGCCGGTGACCGGCGAGCCCCTGGTCGCCGAGAGCAGCACCACCCTCGTCGCCAGCGACCTCGACCGGACCCTCATCTACTCGCCGGCCGCCCTGCTCCTGGGCATGCCGGACGCCCGGGCGCCGCGCCTGATGTGCGTGGAGGTCAACGACGGCCGGCCGCTGTCGTTCATGACGGAGGCGGCGGCGGCCGTACTCCCGGACCTGATGGCCCGTACGGTCTTCGTGCCGACCACCACCCGGACCCGCAAGCAGTACCGCCGGATCCGGCTGCCGGGCCCGCCCCCGCCGTACGCCATCTGCGCCAACGGCGGTCATCTGCTGGTCGACGGCGACACCGACCACGACTGGAACGCGGCGGTGCGCGAGCGCCTCGCCGCCGACTGCGCCCCGCTGGCGGAGGTCAGCGAGCAGCTGCAGCGCACCGCCGACCCGGCGTGGACGCGCAAGATCCGTATCGCGGAGGACCTGTTCACGTATCTGGTGGTCCACCGCGACCTCGTACCGGAGCTGTGGGTCAAGGAACTCGCGGGCTGGGCGGACGCGCGCGGCTGGTCGGTCTCCGCGCAGGGCTCGAAGATCTATCTGGTGCCGCGCCCGCTGACCAAGAGCGCGGCGGTGGCGGAGGTCGCCCGCCGCGCCGGTACGACCCTGACGCTGACGGCGGGCGACTCCCTGCTGGACACCGACCTGCTGCTGGCCGGCGACCACGGCTGGCGCCCCGGCCACGGCGAGCTGGCCGACCAGGGCTGGACGGCGCCGCATGTCGTCGCGCTGCGGGAGCGGGGCGTCACGGCGGGCGAGCGGATCCTGCGGGAGATGCGGCTGAAGGTCTAGTACGGCGGGGGTACTAGACGCTGCCGCCGTCCGGCTTGTCCTCCCTGCGGCGGGCGAGCGTCAGCCCGTCGGCCACGGTCAGCAGCACGGCCTCGGTCCGGGTGTCGGCGGCCACACGGTCGTTGAACGCCCGGATCGCGGCGGCGTTGCCGCCGGCCTCCGGGTCGACGACCGCGCCGTGGTAGAGGACGTTGTCGACGACGATCAGCCCGCCGGGGCGCATCCGCGGCACCAGCTCCTCCCAGTACGCGGGGTAGCTCTCCTTGTCGGCGTCCAGGTACGCCAGGTCGATGTGCGGTTCCGCGGGCATGGCGCGCAGCGAGTCCAGCGCCGGCCCGAGCCGCAGCTCCACCCGGTCCGCGACGCCGGCCTTCTCCCAGGCCCGACGGGCGTACGCCGTCCACTCCTCCGACACGTCCAGGGCGATCAGCCGGCCGTCGGCGGGCAGCGCCTGCGCCATGCAGAGGGAGGAGAAGCCGGTGAAGGTACCCACCTCCACCACGTGCCGGGCGCCGGTCAGCCGTACCAGGAACGCCAGCAGCGCCCCCTGCTCCTGCGCCGACTGCATACCCGCCGAGCTGGGGAAACGGGCGTGCGTGAGCTCGACGACCTCGCACTGCACCGGGTCGAGCGGCGGGTTGTGGTCGAGCACGTACCGGTACAGCTCGGGGGTCTGGGGCGGGCGCTTGTCCTGCGGAATCCTCATGTCGGCATCCTCGCGCAAAGCATCCGCACGGGGGAGGGAACCGGGCGGCGCGTCCTGTCGGGGGGCGCGCCGCCCGGTCGGGCTGCTGGGGGGGCTCTACGGGCCTACGTGGTCCTACACGGTCCGCAGCCGGGCCGACCGGTCCTCCCGTTCGGCCTTCTCCGCGTTGCGGGTGCGCCAGTACGGATTGTCGTGGGGAAGTCCGGCGCTGACCCGCCCGTACATACCGGACATCAGCAGGAACATCCCGATGGCGAAGCTGAAGATGACGTTCGACATCGTGAACGCGAGCCAGTTCGCATCGGTGTCCAGCAGGGCGAGGTTGACGAAGCCGCTGATGACGAAGAGGGCGCCCATGCCCATGTTGAGGCTGGAGGCGAAGTTGCCGCCGCGCCAGGCGCCGTAGAGGAGCACCGCGCCGGCGACGATGGAGATCACGCCGAGCAACCCGTTGGAGTTCAGGCCGAGCACCTTGTCGCCGGTCTTGTCGACGAAGCCGACCTCCTCGACGAGACCCAGGATGCCGAAGACCAGCAGCCACAGTCCGGCGAGCGCCGAGCCGATCCGGTAGACGATGCTGAGCTTGTGATCGACGGGCAGATGCTCGTCGAGCATGGTGTGCTTGCGCAGGCCCAGATTGACTCCGCGCTCGTGCAGGGCGCCGCGGCTGCCCTCCTGCTGGAAGTGCGGTTCGTCCGCGAGCGGGTGCGGGAGCGCGTCCGCGGGATAGTCCTGGGTGGGGGCCATGTCCGACCTCCTTCGGACCGGGGGATACGGGACATACCCCCTCGCACTCCCAGCATCCTCCCGAGTCCCGGCAGGGGGCAAGTCTTCCGGTCACGGACAGTGACGGATACCCTGGCCCCATGCCACGCTATGAGTACCGCTGCCGCTCGTGCGGCACCACGTTCGAGCTCAGCCGCCCGATGGCGGAGTCCTCCGCGCCGGCGTCCTGCCCGTCCGGGCACGACGACACGGTGAAGCTGCTGTCGACGGTGGCGGTCGGGGGGACGGCCTCGGCCGGGGCGGCTCCGTCATCGGCGCCGTCGCCGTCGCCGTCGGGTGGTGGCGGGTGCTGTGGTGGGGGGTGCTGCGGGTAGGGGGCTCGGCTGGGGAGGGCTGGGGCTCATCGCCGTCGAGGCGACCCGCTCATCGGCGCCGAGGTGACCCGCTCATCGCCGTCGAGGCGACCCGCTCATCGGCGCCGAGGTGACCCGCCGGCGCCACTGGCCCCACTGGCCCCACCCACCCCGCTCCGCTCGTCCCGGATGTCCTGTACGACCCGGGCGGCGGTCTCCCGAACGGCCTCCAGCTCCATCAGGAAGTGCCAGTAGTCGGGGTGCCGCCCGGTCAGCCCCTCCACGGCCCGGTTGAGCCGCAGCACGGCGTCGTCGAGCGGCCGGGCGTGCCGGGGGTCGGGGTTGACCCGCCCGGACATGGCGAGACGCTGGGCGTCCCGGATGGCGAACCGGGCCTTGTCCACGTCCTTCTGGTGATCGGCCTGAACCTCGTTGAGCCGCCGAAGCCGGTCCTGGGCGGCGCTGACGGCCTCGTCGGTGTTGTCGAGGAGCGCCCGCGCGGTGCCCAGCAGGGCGGTCGCGTCGGCCCACCGCTGCTCGGCCCGGGCCCGCGAGGCATCGCGGATCTTCCCCTCGGCCTCCTCGACGGCACGCCGGGCCTGCTCGGGCACGGGCTGCAGATCCTGCCAGCAGGCCATGGCGAACCGCCGGCGCAGCTCGCTGAGCACCGGGGGCACGCGCTCGGCGCGCGTGGCGAGGGCCTGGGCGCGGGTCCGCAGACTGCCCAGCCGCTTGTCGATCTCCCCGGCCCGCCGGGGCAGCTGCTCGGCCTCGGCGCGCAGCGCCTCGGCGGCGCGCTGCATCTCGACGGCGCGATGGATGGTGCCCTGGACGCCGTGCACGCCGGCGCCCTGGTTGAGCTTGGTGAGCTCGGGCCCGAGCCGGGCGAGCCGAGCGGCGAGCTCATCGGCCTTGAAGCCCTCACCCCGTACGGCGTCCAGGGCGTTACTGGCACCGAGCAGCGCCTGGCGCGCCCGCTCGACGGAAGGAGCGAGCCGGGCGAGCTGTGTCTCGGCCTTCTCGAGCAGGCTGCCCAGCCCATGGGCGAAGTGGTTCAGATCGCTCCGCACACGCTCCATGCTGTTGGTGACGCGCTGCAGCTCCTGCCGGGCCCGGGAGGCGTCGCCGGGCGCGAGATCGTCCCGATCGAGGTCGTACGAGTCCACCACCGCGATGTACTCGGAGCTGACCTCGTCGATCCGCCGCCCGAAGTCGCCGTAGTCGGCGACGGCCTTGCGCGCAGGAGGGGCGTCGTCGACGGCGGAGATGGTCTCGATGGAGATCCGCAGATCACGCTGAGCGGTGTCGAGCTCGTAGAAGGCGGTGGCGGCGGCGTCCTTGGCAGCCTGAGCCTCGGCCCGCGCACTCTCGTCACGCCCGCCCCCACCCCAGCCCCAGCGCCTGGTGCCGTGTGTCGTCACATCAACTCCCGCACTCGACCACCGTCCGCCCTCGCCATTGTCCCACCCCGGAAGGACGAACAAAGGGGCCGGATGGTTCGCACATCCACCACCACTCCCCCACCCTCCCCTCAACGGATTTGCGGCACAGCCCACCGGGCAGGGTAGTCTTACGACCCACCCGGACGCGTAGCTCAGCGGTAGAGCGCCGCCCTTACAAGGCGGATGTCGGCGGTTCGAAACCGTCCGCGTCCACCGGTGTGAAGGCCCCTGACCGATCATGGTCGGGGGCCTTTGACGTCCCGGTCCGACATCGGTGGGTCTTGATCACGCCCGGGCGGTCTCCAGCACGGCGCGAGGGTCTCGACGGTGGTCGTGTCCGGCGGCGAGGGTGGGCTGATCGAGCCTGGTCAGGGCGTCGGGGAGTGACGATCTTGTACGGATCGGAACAGCTACCCTGACGCGCATGGCGATACAGCGGCGGACTTGGCGGGACGTGGACGGTGAGCGTATTGAGGGCACCTGGCGTCATGCCTTCATCTGCAACGGTGGCACGTACTTTCTCACCGACCTGGTGGTCTACGCCGACGGCCTGATCGACTGCTGGGGGCTGGTGACTCTGGAGGAGTTTGCCGGCAAGCTCGCTTCTGGTTGGATCGCCACGGAACTGCCGGATGGGGGTGTGGCGTCGGCCCATCACCTCGCCTCGTGGACCTTCTCCGAGCCGCAGACCTGGCTGACCCCCGAGATGCTTCTCGGCGACATCCGCGACGACATCGACCAGCTGAACGGTCGGCCCGACTCCACCCGGCGCTGCCTGTCCCTCCTCGATGTCTTCCGGGATCAGCCGACCGAGCAGAACCGTGCCGCGCTTCGCGAGGCGTACGAAGCCATCCCCGGGCATCTGCGGATCTACGCCCTCGGCGACCAGGACCGCAAGGACTTCCCCCTGAAGGTCGTGGTCGCCGGTCCTGGCAACCGGTTCGAGGCGCCGAGCGGGAAGACCGTCGTCGTCACCGAGGGGATGCACGCCTCGGCAATGGAGTACTTCGCCGAGCGAGAGCAAATGCGCCGGCGTTACGCCTCGAAAGCCCCAGCGGACGGCCCGACCGAGCCTGTCGAGAGCAGCATCGACATCCGCCAGGTGTTCTTCCCCAACGGCTGGCCGCAGGATCCCGGTGTTCTGGCGCTGCGCAATGAGTACCCCGCGCCGGTCACCGTGAGAGGACGCACCTACCCGACCGTCACGCACGCCTACTGGGCGCTTGCGGTGGCCGACGACGGGCGACGTACCGAGATCCTCCGCGCCGAGCGGCCCCACGAGGTGGAGAGGCTCGCCAAGGACGCCTTCCTGCTCGACAACTGGCCCCAGGCCCGAACCGCCGTCATGGCAGAGCTGCTGCGCGCAAAGTTCCACCAGCACCCCGGCCTTGCGACAGTGTTGGCCGACACCGGGACAACGCGGCTGATCTACACCGAGATGAACTCCACGTTCTGGGGCGAGCGCGGACTTGAAGGACGCAACTGGATGGGCCGTCTGCTGGAGCTGATCCGCTCCGAACTCGCCGCCGCCGAGCTGAGCATTCCGTAGTGAACGACCAGAGCGCTGACGTGACGGAGGCGGCCATTGGGCGGGAGCAATGCCGCCACCCGGCCGGCGTGTGCTCGCGGTGACGGCCATGGGGCACACTCCCGCCATGGACGATCCCGAGAGCGAGCTTCGGCGTATGCGAGGCGGGCCTGGTGAGGGCGAGGATGCCTTCGTCATTCGGGTGAGCTTCGATGCTGGGGAGCCCGGCGGTGTCATTGAGCGGGCGCGTGATGTGCTCGGTCGGGTGGTTGGGCGGGTCGGGGGCTGGCCCGAGGAAGGCGCCTGGCCGGGGCTTCTGCCCGGGTGGTTTGTTGAGCGGTGTGCTCCTGAGGTGCCTGATGATCCTTCCTTTGACGCCGATGCCTGGTCGGCTCGGTGGAGCCAGTTGAGCCTGGCGGAGAAGGTGGCTGCGGCTGAGGGGCCTTGGGCCCTGTCCGACTGGCTCTACTACTTCGACCCCACCGAGGAGGGCGGCGGCGACGATCGCAGCTGGTGATGGTGGGACGCCGGTTCGGACCGGCCGGGGACCGGCTGGATCGACGTGGCCACCACCGGGTGGCCCTTCGGGACAGGGACCCTGTACTGGCTGATCGAAGCGTCGGGTGGCATGAACCCCCGGCACTGACCCCCGGCTCCAGAGCTCCGGCACCGGCATCGGCCAGCCCCCACCCAGCCCCGCCGGCCGATCCCAGCCCCTCCGCGCCCCCCGACGAACCCCGCCCTCCCCCACGTCCCCCGAACGCCCCGCCAGGGCGACAGGCTGGTAGGGAGGGATTTCCATGGTTGGTATGTCCCGACTCGAGCGTGCATGGCCTCGCCCCCTTCGGTTCGCTGTGGCGCTGGGGGGCGTGGCCGTCCTGGCCGGTGGCTGTACGGCGTCCGATGGCGGCACCGTCGCCGCCGGGGCCGCCGTTCAGGCGTCGGCCCTGCCCACCGTGCCGCCCGCTCAGCCGCCTGCCCAGGTCAACCGGGACGACGTCGACGCCGCCGTGGGTCAGCTCGGCGGCGTCGTGCGCGACGCGATGCGCCGTACCGGGGTGCCCGGCGTCGCCGTGGGTGTGGTGTACGACGACGAGGTCGTGTACGCGAAGGGCTTCGGCGTACGCAAGGTCGGCACCGAGGAGAAGGTCGGAGCCGACACCGTCTTCCAGCTGGCCTCCGTCTCCAAGCCCATCGCCTCCACCGTGGTCGCCGCGGCGGTGGGCGACAAGACCGTCGGCTGGGACAACCCCGTCGTCGAGTACAGCCCCGGCTTCGCCCTGAAGGACCCGTGGGTGACCAGCCATGTCACGCTGGCCGACCTGTTCTCGCATCGCAGCGGGCTGCCCGACCACGCCGGAGACCTGCTGGAGGATCTGGGGTACGACCAGTCGTACATCCTGAACCGCCTCCGCTACCAGCCGCTGGCCCCGTTCCGCGCCCACTACGCGTACACCAACTTCGGGCTCACCGAAGCCGCCGTCGCCGTCGCGAAGGCGGCCGGGACGAGCTGGGAGAAGCTGTCCGACGAGAAGCTGTACGAGCCGCTCGGCATGGACTCCACCAGCTCCGCGTACGCCGACTACGAGAAGGCGAAGAACAAGGCCGTCCTGCATGTGCAGGACGGTGACACCTGGCGCGCCGAGTTCGTGCGCGACGCCGACGCGCAGAGCCCGGCGGGCGGGGCCATCTCCACGGTCCACGACATGACGAAGTGGATGCGTCTGCAGCTGGGCAACGGCGAGTTCGAGGGGCGGCGACTCGTCGACGCCGACGCGCTGGACGAGACGCATCTGCCGCACATCGTCTCCGAGCCGCCGCACGCGCCCGCGGGCAGGGCCGGGTTCTACGGGCTCGGCTGGAACGTGAGCTACGACGACCAGGGCAGGCTGCGGCTCGGCCACTCCGGCGCCTTCGCGCTGGGGGCGGCCACCAATGTCACCCTGCTGCCGTCGGAGAAGCTCGGGATCGTCGTCCTGACCAACGGTGAGCCCGTCGGCGTACCCGAGTCGATCGCCAACACCTTCCTCGACACCGTGCAGACGGGCGGGCCGACCGTCGACTGGCTCACGTTCATCGGGCCGATCCTCAAGCAGGCGGCGGAGGGGGAGCGTTCGCCGGTCGACTACAGCAAGCCGCCGGCCTCGCCCGCACCCGCGGAGGCGGACAGCGCGTACACCGGTACGTATGCCAACACGTACTACGGCCCGATGACCGTCAGCGCCGAGAAGGGCGAGCTCGTCATGCGGCTCGGGCCCGACAGGATGCGGTTCGCCTTGCGGCACTACGACGGTGACACCTTCAGCTACGCCACCACCGGCGAGAACGCGGTCGGCCTGTCCGGCGTGACCTTCACCGTCGGGTCCGACGGACGCGCCGACAAGGTGGTGGTCGAGAACCTCGACACGACCGGGCTCGGCACCTTTACGAGGAACGGCTAGCCGGTTTACGAGGAACGGCCAGCCGGTCTACGAGGAACGGCTAGCCCAGGGGCCTCGCGCAGGATCCGGTCGGCGGTCTGCTGCGGGCTCAGCGCCGAGGTGTCGAACCACTAGCCGGTGCCGCCCTTATCTGCAGGCCTCGACGCCCGGGGCGACACGCTCCCTGGACCGCGCGCGGAACGGGCCGAACACGGGACGACCACGGCACGAAAGGTGCGCGTGCACTGCCGCCCGGAGTCCCCTTGTTCAGCAGAACACTCCTTCTGCAGTCGTGTTGCTGCCCCTGGCCGCCGCTGGTTGACTCCGCGGCCACGCCCCTCCTCGCGTCGCGGGTCCGGGCGCAGACGCCTGACTCAGCGGAGCCGCCCTCATGTCCTTCCCAACTGCCGGATCCAGCGATCCCTGGCCGCCTCGGCCGACTCCCCGTACCAGCAGCGAGACCGACGCGACCATGTCCCTCCGGCTGCGGCTCGCGGTACGCGTCGCCGTCGTCTGGCTGGCGTATCTGGCCCCTGTCGCCTTCGCCCCCGGCCTGTACGGCACGCCGGTCGCCGGACCCGTGAGCCTCGGCCTCCTCGTCGCTCCCGTACCGCTCGCCGTAGGGGTGCACGCACTGTTCGCCCACAACCGGTGGACCGGCACCCGGAGGGCGTCGTGAACTCGCTGCTCGACTCCTCCAACCGGTCCGTCGTCCTCGCCGCCTTCTCCGCCTTCGTCGTCGTCTGCCTCATGCTGTGCGTCATCACCGGCGCCGACGAGGACGACCGAGCTCTCGTACGATCCGACAGCCGGCGGCTGCGGGCCTGGCAGCAGGGCGTCGCGATGGGCGGGGACACCACCACCGTCGCGACCGTGACCGTGCTCGTGGGCATGGTCGCGACGTTCGGCTTCGACGGGATCGGCCTGATGCTGGGCAGCCTCGTCGGCGTGGTCCTGCTGCTCCTCCTCGTCGCCGAACCGCTGCGGCACCACGCCGTGCTGACGCCCGCGGATCTGCTGGACGCCCGGGGCAGCGGCGGGCCGGGGGTGCGAGTGTCGCTGGGAGTGGTGACGTTGATCGTCTGCCTCCTGCTGCTGGTCGTACAACTGGTGGCGGTCGGAAACCTCGCCGCCGCACTGTTCGGTCAGGTCACTCCCCAGACCCGGATCGGGTGCATCATCGTGTTTGGGACGCTCATGACCGCCTTCGCCGTCACCGGGGGCATCCGGGGAACGGGCGTGATCATGATTGCCAAGTCGGCGCTCGCCATTCCCGTACTGCTCGTCGTCGCCTGGCTCGTGCTGCACCGCTTCGGGTGGAATCCGGCACGGCTGCTCGACTCGGCGTCCGCCGGGGCGGGGCTGGGGCGCGACTTCCTGAAACCCGGCAACTACACCGGCGACGGCCGGACCGGTGCCCTGAACGGGATCGGTCAGACCCTCGGCATGTCCCTGGCCACGATGGGCATGCCCGCCGTGCTGATGCGGGTGATCTCCACCAAGAGCCCGCGCGGCGCGCGAATCGCGGGCCGGTGGATGCTCTCCGAGCTGTCCGTGCTCTACGGCGCCCTCGCGGTCGTCGGTCTCGGCGCCGCGGCCCTGGTCGGTCCGGTGCTGCGCGACAGTGGCACGGGTGTGCAGGCGTTCACCCCGCTGCTGGTCGCGCAGGCGCTCGGGCGGGACGGCCTGCTGGTCGCCGCCGTGGCCTGCGTGCTCTTCCCGACCGCGCTCGCCGCGGTCGTGGACATGGCGCTCGCGGCGGGCATGGCTGTGTGGCACGACGTACTGGGTGGCTTCACCCGCAACGACGACAACGCCTCCGTCTCGCGTTGGGCGGCGGCGCTCACCTGCGCCCTCGCCATCGTCTTGTCCGTCTTCGCCGTGGACTTGAGCCTTGTGTCCCTCTCCGCCCTCTGGCTCACCATCTGCGGCGCCGCCCTCACCCCCGTCCTGCTCTACGCCCTGTACTGGCCCGGCTTCACAGCGCGCGGCGCCCTGTGGTGCCTGTGGGGAGGCACGGCGCTCAGCGTGTTCCTGATTGCGGTCTCGCCGTACGCCTCGGGCGTGCCCGGTGCGGTCTTCCCCGGGCAGGACTTCCGGCTCTGGGATGTAACGGCCCCTGCGGTAGTGGCCGGGCCGGCCGGGTTCCTGCTGGGATGGCTGGGGAGCGTGACCGATCCCCAGCGCGGGCGGCGAGCAGGACGGGCGGGGCACGCCCCGATCAGCGCCGCAGCCTCCTCCGCCGACCGCACGTCCCCGACGCTCCAGTAGACCGTGCGCAGCGCGGCGTTGTGCGTGCTCGTCGTCCCGTCGGGCCGCCGCGACGGTACGCGTCGTCCGCGGCGGGGAACGGCACCACACGGATCACCGCACCCGCCGCCCCGCCCGGAACACCGCCCGCCGGTCGAGCAGTGCGGCCGGGTCGCCCAGCAGGTCGCCCGCGACCGCCAGGAGGTCCGCGTCGTACCCCGGGGCGATCCGGCCCTTCCGGTCCCCCACCCGGCACAGCGCCGCCGCGCGCGAGGTGATCGATCGCAGCGCCTCGGCGGGCGGCATGCCGAAGAGGCGGGCGGTGGCGCCGATGGTGTGCGGGAGTACGCCGTGGGGCTTGGGCGGGCCGATGCCCGCGTCCGTGCTGAACACCAGCTCCGCGCCCGCGTCCCGCAGCCGGCCCACCAGGGCGACGATCGACGGCAGGAGCGCCGCCACGGCCGGCGGGGGCTGGGCGCCCGGAAGCGTACCGAAGGTCACGGAGACGGGCGTACGGGTACGGACGATCGCCTCGATCACCTCGGCCCGCGGTTCGATGCCGTGCTCGCCGACGAACGAGCAGTGCTCGATCGAGTCGACGCCCGCGTCCACCGCGAACGCGATCGCCTCCGCGGCGTGCGCGTGTGCGGCGACCGGCAGACCCGCGCGGTGCGCCTCGTCCACCACGGCGCGCAGCTCGGCCCGGCTGTACTGGGCCTCGTGCGTCCGCGTGCCCGGGGTCAGGAAGCCGCCGCTGGCCATCACCTTCACCACGTCCGTGCCCCGCTCGGCCCGCTCCCGTACGGCGGCGCGCAGCGCGTCGACCCCCTTCGCCTCGCCGCCCAGGTACCAGCAGTGCCCCTGCGGCAGGGTGATCGGCGGCCCGGCGACCAGCAGTTCGGGACCGGCGGCCGGATCGCGGGCCAGCTCGTCGCGCAGCGGCAGGGAGAGGAAACCGCGGTCGCCCAGGTCGCGGACCGTGGTGATGCCCGCGTCCAGCGCGGCCCGGGCCGCGGCGCGCATCGCGTCGAGCGCCTGCGCGTCGTCCCGCGCGGCGAGGGAGGCGACGGGGTCGGGGCCGGCGTCGAAGGCGAGGTGCATATGGGCGTCGACGAGGCCCGGGAGCAGCGTCGCGTCCCCGAGGTCGACGACCTCGGCGCCTTCCGGCGGCTCGCCCTGCAGGACGGCGTGGACGCGGTGGCCGTCGATCACCACCACGGGGTCCTCGGTCAGCAGGTCGCTCTCACCGTCGAAGAGGCGCGCGGCGCGTACCGCCAGCAGATCCATGGGGCGAGTATGGGGGGCGGTACGACCCGCCGCCCCGGGTTTGCCGCGATGCGGGACGCGCGGGGCTCGTGGTGCGAATCTGGTCCGTGCGGTACGGGGACGGCGCGGTGCCGGGAGCCGCCCATGCCGGGCCGATGAGTTTCCGCGGGCCGCGAGGTCTCACCAGGCAGTAGGCAGCGAGCGCACCGTGAGCGCGCACATACCGGCCAGTACCCAACGGAGGACACCATGCGGAAGATCATCGCCAGCTTCTTCATCTCCCTCGACGGCGTCGTCGAGGCCCCCGACCAGTGGCACTTCCCCTACTTCAACGACGAGATGGGCGCCGCCGTCGGCGCATCCCTCGGCAGCACCGACACGCTCCTCTTCGGCCGCACGACGTACGACAGCTTCGCCGGCGCGTGGCCGGAGCGCGAGGAGGCGGGCGAGGCGGACGCTGGCTTCGCCAAGCAACTCGGGGACATGCGCAAGATCGTGTTCTCGAACCGGCAGCTCGATCTCCCCTGGCGCAACTCCGAGCAGGCGCAGGGGTCCGTCGCGGAGGTCGCGGCGGCCCTGAAGAAGGAGGAGGGCGGCACGATCTCCCTCAGCGGCTCGGTCTCGGTCGTACGCCAGCTGCTGGACGCGGGGCTGCTGGACGAACTGCACCTCCTGGTCCACCCGATCGCGGTCCGCAAGGGCATGCGGCTGTTCGACGAGGCCGACACCCCGATCCCGCTGAAGCTCATCTCCTCGGAGACCTTCCGGACCGGCGTCCTCAACCAGGTCTACGCCCCGGACACGGCCCCGCCGAGCGGCGGCTACGAGGAGGCGAAGGAAGCGATCCCGCAGGATTCCTGACGGACGCGGTCCCGGTCCGTTCCCGGCCGTGACCTCCCCGCACGCGCGAGGCAATGACCACCCGCTCGGTGGCGGTCACGGCCAGGTTGGTCGGGTAGCGGGCCGGGCTGACTTCCACCTTTACCGCGGCCGCCGACC